>CAVERN010000011.1:0-21546 GCA_963618095.1 bacterium
CAGAAGCGACAGTTTTGTGCAGACTTTCATGGTTCTTCCTTCTTCCTTTTCGGGGTTGTTGCGCCTTGTTATATCATTTAAGCCCCGCTTCGGGCAACCCTACGAAAGTAGGGTGAGAGAGGAGGCAGAACCTGCGGAGATGCGGAGATATGGTAAAATGCGCGCAATGACGAAAACGCTCGCGATCACCCTCTCGATCCTCTGCCTCGCCGCCGCCCACGCCGAGACAGACGTGCTGCGCTGCACTCGAGACATGGAGAACGTCTCGGAAGCCGCCGCCCGGCAGGGCGTCGCCTTCGACATAAGGGGAACGCTCACGGGGCTTCGGACGAACACCGCCGACCAGGTCGCCGACTTCCTGGTGAACGACAAGACGGGCACGACCGTCCTCGGCAACCACCTTTGCGAGTTCCCGGCCGAGATCCGCCCCGGCGACTACGTGCGCGCCCGTGGGGTCATCCGGACGCAGGGGCGCGGCATCTACGCCAAGGTCAGCCAGCTCGACGTCCTGAAGCACCAGCCGGCCGAGTCCCCCGCGCCCGTCCGCCTCGCCGACCTCGCGACCGGACTCTTCGACGGACGCCCCGTCATCCTGCGCGGCCGCGTCACGAACGTCTTCCCGGACGAAGTCGATCGCTCCTGGCTCTATCTCGTCCTGTCCGACGGCGCCCTGTCGGTCTACGCGCCCATCGTCCCTTCGCAGTTCGGAGTCTCCGACGGCGACGAGCTCCTCGGCGCCCAGGTCGAGCTGACCGGGTGGAGCCACGCCAGCTCCCTCACGGGCGCGCGCGTGCACCTCGGCCGCGTCTTCGCGACGGCCGCAGGCGGGCTGAAGATCCTCGAACGCCCGAAGACTGACCTCTTCTCCTCGCCGCCGCTCGAGAGCTGCCGCCAGCTCGCCCCGGCGGAAATCGCCGGCCTCGGCCGCCGCCGGACGACGGGGCGCGTCATCGCCGCCGAAAGGCGCGGACGCTTCTACCTGAAGACCGACGACGGCCGATGCGTCCGCGTCGATCTCGCCAAGCCCCCGGCGCCCGCCTTCGGACAGGTCGTCGACGCCGTCGGAACGCCCGAGACGGATCTCTACCACGTCAACCTCAGCGCCGCGCGCTGGCGCCCGTCGAGCGAGACGGCGGCGCCGCCCGAGACCGAGGCGACGCCCGTCCGCGCCCGAGACCTCCTCGTCAACGCAGACGGGCAGTCGCAGTTCAACACGCGCTTCCACGGACGGCCCGTCCGCATCCGCGGCCTCGTGCGAAGCCTTCCCTCGGCGGACGACCCGAACGGACGCCTCTACCTGGAGGACGGCGGATTCCTCGTGCCCGTCGATTTCGGCGCGCTGCCCGGCGCCCTGCGCGACGTCCAGGCCGGCTGCCGGGTCGAAGTCTCCGGCACGTGCATCTTCGAAAGCGAGAACTGGCGCCCGAACGCCACGTTCCCGCGCATCTCGAACCTCGTCGTCGTCGGTCGCACGCCCGGCGACCTGACGGTCCTCGCCCGCCCGCCCTGGTGGACGCCGCGCAGGTTTCTCGTCCTCGTCGGCGCGCTCGCCCTCGTCATCCTGGCGGTCGGAGCCGGCAACGTCTCCCTGCGCGCGCTCGTCGAACGCCGCAGCCGCGCCCTGAACCGCGAGGCCATCGCCCGCGTCACGTCCGACCTGAAGGTCTACGAGCGCACGCGCCTCGCCGTCGAGCTCCACGACTCGATCGCCCAGAGCCTGACGGGCGTCTCGCTCGAGATCCGGACCGCCCGGCGGCTTGCGCAGGCGGACGCCGCCGCCATGCAGGAGCATCTCGACATGGCGACGAAGACGCTCGACTCGTGCCGGCAGGAGCTCCGCAACTGCCTCTGGGACCTGCGCAACCACGCCCTCGAGCAGGCCGACATGGAGACCGCCATCCGCCAGACGCTCAAGCCCGTCCTCGGCGGCGCGTCGCTCTCCGTGCGGTTCCCCGTGCCGCGCGCGCGCCTCTCCGACAACACCGCCCACGCCATCCTCCGGATCGTCCGGGAGCTTGCGACGAACGCCGTCCGCCACGGCCGCGCCGCGTCCGTCAAGGTCGCCGGCGGAATCGAGGGAGACCGTCTTCTCTTCTCGGTTCGGGACGACGGAAGCGGCTTCGACCCGTCCCGGGCGCCCGGCGCGGAGCAGGGGCACTTCGGGCTCCAGGGCGTCCGAGAGCGCATCCTGACGCTCGGCGGCGCCGTCCAGGTCGACAGCGCGCCCGGCCGCGGCGCGCGCATCGCGCTCGCCATCCCCCTCCGGCGCAAGCCCTCGCCCGACGAGGGAGAAAGTGAAAGCCATGCCTGACGCCATTCGAATCCTCGTAGCCGACGACCATGCCGTCGTGCGCATCGGCCTCGCCGCGCTCTTCGCGACGGAGCCCGGCTTCGCCGTCGTCGCGCAGGCGCGGAGCGGACGCGAAGCCGTCCGTCTCGCGGACGAGGCGCGGCCGGACGTCGTCGTCATGGACCTGATGATGCCGGACATGAACGGCGTCGAGGCGACGCAGGCAATCCTGGAAAGGCGACCCGAGACGAAGGTCGTCATCCTCACGACGTTCGGGACGTCCGACGGCATCGCCCGGGCGCTCGACGCCGGCGCGCGCGGGGCGTTCCTGAAGACGGCGGACGACGCCGCGCTCATCGCCGGCATACGCGCCGTCGCCTCCGGGGGGAGGGCCGTCTCCGCCGAAGTCCGCGAGCTCCTCGCCAGCGACCCGCCCGTCGCCGAGCTCTCGGCGCGCCAGCGCGAGATCCTCGGCTACGTCACGCGCGGCTTCACGAACCAGGACATCTCGCGCGGGCTGGGCATCCGGGAATCGAGCGTCAAGGAGCACCTGATGGGGATCTTCGAGAAGATCGGCGCCACCAACCGGGCCGAGGCCGTCGCCATCGCCCTGCGCAAGCATCTTCTCAAGATCTGAATCGGCCGCGCCTACGCCCCGAGCTCCCAGCCGTTGCGGTGTGTTCGCGCGCCGAAATGCTGGCTGAGGAGTGACGCTCTTTCGAAGGGCGGGGGAAGGCTTGAACTGGGGCAAGAGACGGGGCACGATCCCGCAACCCTCAGATCCACAATCTGATGCTCTACCAATTGAGCTACTCTCGCCACTAAGGGTTCAAAAAAGTGGGCGTAGTATATCAAAAGACACGGTCTGCGGCAATCAGATTTTTCAGCGATTTGCCGAGCAGACGCTCTCCACGGCCAGACGCGCCGTGGCGAAGGCGAGCGAGATGTTGTACCCTCCCGTCGGGCCGTCAATGTCCAGCACCTCGCCGGCGAAGTACAGCCCCGGCACGACCTTCGACTCCATGGTCGCCGGGTCCACCTCGTCGAGCGACACGCCGCCCATCGTGACGATCGCCTCCTTGACCGGGCGCACCGCAAAGGCGTCGACGTCGATCCGGTCCCCGCCGACCTCAAGCGAGAGCGTCCATCGCTCCCCCGCGCCCAGGCGCCTCGCCGCCCAGCGCGTGCAGTTGTAGACCGCCGCACCCGTCACGCCCCAGGGCTCGAACTCCACCTCCCCGGCGGAGCGGTAGAGCGCAGAGCCGTTGACGCGCACGGACGCCGCACCCTGCGCGAAGCGCTCGCCGCGCCGCGACAGCACGCGGGCGTCGGACGTCTCGCATCCGGCAAGCCCCGCGCGGAGCGGCTCCACGCGATGTCCGAGCTCGGCGGCGAACCTCTGCCCGTCCCCGACGCTTCCCGTCTTCGGGAAGGACACCCCGCCGGTGGCGACAAGCACCCGCTCGGCCCACACCGTGAAGTTCCGCGTCGCGACTATGAACCCGCTCCTCATCGGCTGGATCCCCGTGACAGGGCAGTTCGTGAGGAGAGGCACGTCGCTGTCCCGCAGGAGATCGCCGAACACGTGGACGACGTCGGCGGCCCTGTCGCTGGCGGGGAACACGCACCCGTCCGAACGCCGCCTCGTCTTCAGCCCACGCGCCCTGAAACCGGCGGAGATCATTGACGGCGGACACCTCCGGAGCGCCTGCGCGACGAATGACGCCACCGGCTCGCCTATGTCCTCAAGCATCCTCTCCGCGGCAACGTCCTTCGTGAAGTTGCACCTCCCGTTGGCCGTCATCAGGAGCTTCGAGCCGACCCTCGCCTTGCGCTCGAAGAGCAGACAGCCGAGGCCGCGGCTCGCCGCAGCGGCCGCCGCGAACAGCCCGGCGGCCCCGCCGCCGACGATGGCGAGCGGCACGGGCCTGTGCGTGAGCGCGGCCCTGCGCGGCGGCCGAGACGGCTCGCGCCCCGCGAAGCGCTGTCCTCCGCCCATTCGGCTACCGCTCCCCCCGAGGGACGCCGGAGCCCCCGGCCTGCGGACGCCCCTCCGCGCCGAGGCCAAGCGCCTGCCGGCAGGACAGCACCTTCTCCAGCACGTCGCGCGGGATGAAGAAGTAGTGGTTCGACGACTCGTAGCCGATCCGGCTGTCGGCGCGCACAAGCGGCCAGTACGCCTTCGCGCGCTCAAGCTCGGCCCTCGCGGAGCGCCTCATGCCCTCCTCGTCGCCGGAGTCCCGCGCAATCACGAAGAGCGCCTGGTCGCGGCACGACGCGAAGTGCATCTGCTCCGCCCTGAACATGTTCAGCTCGCGCTCCCCGGCCACGCCCTCCAGCAGACGGCACCCCTCGGCGAAGCCGTCCGCCACGCGCCCGATCAGGTCCGCGTACGTCTCTCGCGGATACTGCGCGCGCCATCCGTTGATGTCGTCGTAGGGAATGCCGACCATCGTCGACCTGTAGCCCGTCTTCCGCGCGTACAGCGGATTCGCCGGGCCCCAGTGCTGAGGCCCGTTGTATATCGTCTGGCACGAGAACGGATAGTTCTCGAAGCCGTCCGAGAACGCCTTCCACGCCGCGCGCGCGCGCGGCGCGTTCGCCTTCCCGTAGAGACGCTCGGCCAGCCGGTCCAGCACGCCGTCCGGCGTCCTCTCGCCCCTGCGCAGCTCGCTGTAGACGCTCAGGTTGGGCGACGGGCAGCAGCCGAGCGACCACGAGAGCATCACGCCGTCCACCCCCGCGTTCGCGAGGTTCGACGCGTGCCTCGCGACGAGGTCCATCGTGGGGAGGTACGGGAACGGGGAGAGCTCCCACGAGTTCGCGGCCTGCACCTTCGCGACGGCGGGCACGCCCGCCGCCTTCGCGAAGTTCCAGAAGCGGAGCGCGTTCTCGCCAGGCCCCACGATCGAGATCGAGTAGTCGCTCTCGACCGCTTCGACGCCGCCGCGCCGGACCTTCATCGCGTTCTCGCTCACGGCCATGAGCCGCACGCCGCGCTTCGGGAGGGACGCGACGATCGCCTCCTCCTCCTCCTTCGGCCACGCCCAGTTCCACACGAGCGCCTCCGCCGACGGGCTGCCCTTCGACATGCCCTCGACCATCGCCCGGTTGACCTCCGCGATGATGTCGCCCGTCCTGCGGCCGCGGCAGCGCGGGCATCCGTCCTTCTGCCTGCGCGAGGCGCAGTTCGTGATGTTCTCGCTCATCGTGATCGTGAAGATCCCGCCGAGCCCCGGCACCTGCGAGAACACCTGCTCGAGGGAGTCGCGCAGCCAGCGCAGCACCTCGGGATTCGAGGTGCACATCGCGAACTGCTCGCCGATGTTGGACGCCACCCCCTTGAACGCCATGCGCTCGGGCCGCGCCGCGAAGAACGACTCCGGCATCCCGCGCGGCTCGTTCATGTAGAGGAACACGCGGATGCCGTACTTCCCGCAGCGCGCGACGAGCTTCCGGAGGTTCGCGATCCGCCTCTCGCTGCCATCGCCGAACTCGGGGTACCTCGGGTCCTTCGCGAGCGTCCGGAGAACCGTGTGCAGCCACACCGCGTTCACGCCGTCGGCGGCGAGCCTCTGGAGAAGCCCCTCGGGGAACGACCCGATCTCGGGGTCGGAGAGCGGATCGCCGTAGTCCGCGAAGTAGGAGAATATCAGGCGGAAGCCGAACGGAGAGTCGGACGGGGGCGGCATCCTGAACGCGGGGTCTGCGTCCGCGATCTCGCGCACGAAGGAGAAGCGGGGCTCCTCGGGGGCGGACGGGTCGAGCCCCTCCGCCTTCAGCGCCGCGGCGATCGCGCGCCGCGCGCCGGCGTGCCTCGCAGCCTCGGCGGCGTCCCAGCGCAAGGGCGCGCACGACGGCTTGAGGCGGCCGAGCTTCACCCAGAGGAAGTCGTCCTCCATCAGCGCGAAGCGAAGCTCCTCGCGCGTCTTGCCGAGAAGCGTCAGGAGCTGGTCGTACGGCAGCAGATGCCAGTTGCGGCGCAGAACCGTTATGTAGCCCTTCGTTCTCCACTCCGGCAGGACGGCGGGGTTCGCGCAGAGCCCCATCTGCTCGGCGACGGCCGTGACGTCCCCGGCAGTCGCGCCGACGACCTCCGCGAGCCTCGCCGGCTCGGCAAGCCCCCAGTTGCGCCAGACGAACGCGCTCATCCGGTCCGGGAACGGGGACGGGGAGAGCGGGGCGGGGCCTTCGTTCTCGCCCGGCAGCGGCGCCTCTCCGGCCGCGCCCGCCGCCATCGCCATCATCGCGCCAGCCAGGGCCGCAGCCCTCGTCAGTCCCGTCATTCCAGAAACAATGTTCATAGTCCTTCTCCTCCTCTCGAATCTCATGATCATCGCGCGTCCTCCGGCGCCCAGGCGTACTTCTTCCTGTCGGCCTTCGTGATCCTGCGGACGACGCGCGCCGGGTTCCCCGCCACGAGGGCGTTCGCCGGAACGTCCCGGATGACGACGGAGCCCGCCGCCACCACGGCGTTGTCGCCGATCGTCACGCCGCCGACGATCGACACCGAGCCTCCGATCCACACGTTGTTCCCGATCGTCACGGGAAAGGCGTACTCCCAGCCGGCGACCCGGTCCTGCGCGTCCAGCGGATGCCCGGCGGCGTAGATGCCCACGTTCGGCGCGATCCACACGTTGTCGCCGATCCGGACGTAGTTTCCGTCGAGGATGACGAGGTTGTAGTTCGCGAAGAAGTTCTCGCCGACCTCGATGTGGAAGCCGTAGTCGCACCGGAACGGCGGGAGGATGTTGCACTTCTTCCCGATCTTGCCGAATATCTTCGCGAGAAAGTCGCGGCGCTTCTTGACCTGTGTCGGCTTCAGCCTGTTGTACTCGCACATGGCGTCCTGGACGCCGGCGCGAAACTTCGGCAGCTCCACCGTCGTGTTCGGATTGTACAGGAAGCCCGCCTCGGCCTTGCCGAGCTCCGTAAGCCGGCCTCGCTTCGTCCTGCTCAGCTCAGTATTCCCCTTCATGCCATCCTCCCTTCTAACGCACCGTCGACAGCTCGCGGACCGCGTCACCTGCGCCAGCCGTGCCGGTCAGCGAAGTCCATGTAGCGGGCCCAGTCGTAGGGCGTGAGATTGTGCTTGCCGGTCCTCAGGTGGTACGAAATGCACCCCTCCTGGAGCGGCGTGTCGGCGGGCGGGAAGGCGCCGGCGACGAGCCCCTTCTTTCCGTAGAGTTCCCACGCCGGGGACGCGAGGAGGCCGCTGTAGAACTCGCCCTCCGGGCCGGCCCAGGCGTCCTCCGTCGCGGAGGCGATGCACACGAGCCGCGGCGCCATCAGCGCGACGAACTCGTGCTGGTCCACGCGCCAGTCCAGCTCGGCGTTCACCCTCTTCATGTAGTTCTCGCAGAACCAGTACGACGCCGGGACCATGATCTGGACCACGTGCTCGGACTTCGGAAGGTCGATGTGGTTGAGCTTCGCCCCGGAGCAGCCAGAGTCGTTCGAGCACGCCATCGCGAAGCGCCTGTCGTACACTCCTGCCACGAGGGCGGTCTTGCCGCCGCGGGAATGGCCTACGACGGCCACCTTCGAGGCGTCCAGGAGCGGCTCCGTCTCGATCCAGTCCATCACCCGGCTCGCCCCCCAGGCCCAGGCCGACAGCGTGCCCCAGCCGGAGCAGGACCCCCGCCTGTTGACGTCCCGGAACGCCGCGAACACGCCCCTCGTGTTGCCGGTGTGCCAGTCGGGCGCGACGTCCCCGTTCCAGAACGCGATCGCCGCGTACCCGCGCTCCACGATCTCCTCCGCCGGCCAGAAGCCGCTCTTGACCTTGCGCGTGGGGTCGATGTTCTCCGCGGGGTCGCGGTTGCAGATGAACACGAACGCGGGCGCGGGCCTCTCCTGGCGCGGGATGAACGCCGTGAACACGAACGACCCCTTGCCGTACGCACCGCCGTACGTCACCCGGATGCGCTTGCGCAGAGCCTTGCCGTCCATCATCACGGCGTCCGGCTCGGCGCGCTCGAAGGAGAGCTCTGGCGGACGCTCCACGGGCCTGCGCCCGTACTCCCCGACCGTGAACTCCTCGAGGAGCTCCGGCGCCCTCACCCTCTCCCACTGCTCCACGCTCGTCACCTTCTCCCCGGCGAACGTGGTCATGAGCTCCGGCACGTCCGCCGGGGCAATCCCGTGAGCCGTCAGAACGCAGCCCGCCGCCAGGGCGAGCGCCGATGAGATACCGCAGCGATTTTTCATGCCATCATCCTTTCCTTTCTTTTCTTCCATCATCACATCTCCGACACCGTGAGCAGCGAGCCCGGCGCGAGGAACATGTCGAGCTCGAGCAGATCGACCGGGGCGACCAGTATCCCAAGCGCCGCGAAGCGCGCGCGAGGCCCCTCGTCCGCCTTGCTCGTTATCGGATACGCGCCGGGCGCGCAGCTGGCCTTCGCCGTCACGTAGTACCTCTTGAAGAGCCGGCCTCCCAGGGAGAGGTCCGCGTGGCGCGTCTGCTTGTGCACCACGAACGCCGCCCTCGGGAACTCCAGCACGCGGAGCCTGCGCCCCGCCTCCGGCTCCGTCCCGGACGCGAGGCCGTTGAGCCTCCGCACCGCCGCCACCGTCGTGCCGTGCTCCCGGGCTATCCGGTGCACCGTCTGGTTGCGGCGCACCACCGTCTCGGCGATCCACGGCGCTGGCTTCCCCGAGAAGATTCGCTCCATGTTCAGGTCGCCGAGCCTGCGGGCCAGCATGTCGTCCAGGTCGGCCATGGAAGGCTTCCGGCGGAGCTTCTCGATCGTGTCGACGGCGATCTCCAGCTCGCCCAGGCGCTCGGCGTCGGCAAGGCGCATCAGCAGCGTCCGCTCGGGCTGCGGACGCCCCGAGGCGTTCCGCGCCCACGCCTCCGCCTGCCTCGCGGCGGCGGAGAGCCGCTGCGGGGCGGCCTCCGCCAGGCTCGCGCCGACATCCTGCGCCGGCGCGGGCGCGGGCGCCGCCGCCTTCTGCGCCCTTCCGTCGCCGTCATCGCCGCCAATGCACCCGCGCGCCGAGACGAAGGAGACCAGCGCCGCCACGGCGAGCACGGCGCACACGGCCCACTTCCACCCGCCCGACTCGTCGCCCTCGTGGCTGGCGTTGTACTCGAGCACCGTCCCGAGCAGATGCGAGTCGGAGGCGAACGAACGGAACTTTCTCCGCTCGAAGGCCATCGGTCACTTGGCCGCGCTCTCGGCCTTGGCGCCGTCGTCGGCCAGGCCGGCCACGGCGGTCCGCGCCACCTCCAGCGAGACGCCCGAGGCGACCTCGATGAGGAACGTCTTCTCCCGGCACTCGCGGATCGTGCCGATGAGGCCGCCGGCGAACACCACCCTCGCGCCCGCGCGGAGCTCGTCGATCATCTTGCGGCGCTCCTTTTCCTTGCGCTGCTGCGGACGGATCATCATGAAGTAGAAGATCGCGAATATGAGCAGCATCGGCACGAGCATGGTCATTCCGCCGCCCTGCTGCGCCGCGGGCTTGGCCGCCTCCTGTGCGGCCTGCGCGAAGAGAACGAGTGAGTTCATGTGTATGTTTCCCCCTTTTTTTCTTTGTTCAGGAACCTGCCGGCGAACGTGCCGTCAGAAATCGATTCGCGGACGTCCCGCATGAAGCCGAGGAGGCAGTGGACGTTGTGGATGGTGAGCAGCCTCACGCCGAGTATCTCGTCCGCGTTCAGCAGATGCCTCACGTACGCGCGGGAGAAGTTCCGGCAGCAGTAGCAGTCGCACCCCTCCTCCACCGGGCCGAACTCCCTGGCGCGGGACGCGGCCTTCACCGAGAGGTTGCCACGGCGCGTCACCGCCGTTCCGTGCCGCGCGATCCGCGTCGGGAGCACGCAGTCGAACATGTCAACGCCGCGCGCGACGCACTCCGCCATCTGGTGCAGCACCCCGAGCCCCATCACGTACCTCGGCTTCCCGTCCGGCAGGAACGGCACGCTCGCCTCGACCGCCCGGTACATCTCCTCCTCGGGCTCGCCCACGGACACCCCCCCTATCGCGTATCCGGGGAAGTCCATCCCGGCGAGCGCCTCGGCGCAGCGCCGGCGCAGGTCGCCGTAGACCCCGCCCTGCACTATCCCGAACACCTGCTGCCCCTCCGCGTGCGGGGCGGCGAGCGACATCTCCGCCCACGAGATCGTGGTCTCCACGCTCCTCTCCGCCCGCGCCCGGTCGCATGGGTACGGCAGGCACTCGTCGAACACCATCGCGATGTCCGACCCGATGACGCGCTGCATCTCCATCGACTCGCGCGGCCCCATGAAGAACTCGTGCCCGTCGATGTGGGAGTTGAACACCACGCCCTCGGGCGTGAGCCTGCGTATCTTCGCGAGCGAGAACACCTGGAAGCCGCCGGAGTCCGTGAGGATCGGACGGTCCCAGCCCATGAACCGATGAAGCCCCCCCGCCGCCTCCAGGATCTCCCTGCCGGGCCGCAGGAGCAGGTGGTACGTGTTCGAGAGGATTATCCGGGCGTCCTCCGCGACGAGGTCGCGCGGCTCGAGGGACTTGACCGTGGCCTGCGTGCCGACGGGCATGAACACCGGGGTCTCCACGTCCCCGTGCGCGAGGTGCAGCACCCCCCGCCGGGCGCGTGTCGCGCCGTCCCGCGCAACGATGTCGAATCCGCCTACGATGCCCATCCTCCGCGCCCGATCGCCGCCGCCTCGCCCGACGCCTACTCCGCCTTCTTGGAGGGATCGACCCCCATCGCCTTCAGGACGGCGTCCGTGACCTCCAGGGCGTCCTTCGCGAACCCGCACGCGGCGACGTCCACGATCAGGTCGTAGCCCTCGGACTTCGCGAACTCGCCGATCTTGGCCTCCACGTCCTTCTTCTCTATCTTGAAGAGCCTCTGCTGGAGGTCGGCGAGCTCCTCCTGGAAGCGCTGGTCCTCCGCGCGCATCTCCTGCTGCGCGGCGTACGCCTTGCGCTGGATCGTCTCCATCTTCTTCTGGAGGTCCGCCTTCGCGCTCGCGCTGAGCATCGGGTTCTGCCAGTCGGACTGCACCTTCTTCCCCTCGTCCATCAGGCCCTTTATCTGCTCCTGGTGCGCCTCCATCTTCTTGCGGTAGTCGTCCGCGGTGGACTTCACGAGCGTCTTGTTCGAGGCATGGCTCGGATGGTTCCTTATGAGCGTCTCAAGGTTCACCACCCCGATCCTCATCTCCGCCCCGGCGGCCATCGCAAGGCCAACGCACACGCACGCAATCGTTCTCTTCATTTCAGCTCCGTCCTTTCTTTTCCCAAGCTCTCGCCAGCCGCCCCGATCAGAAGTCGTAGCCGATCGTGAACGAGAAGCACTCCTTGTCGACGTCGTCGTCGGGCTCCACGACCGGGACCGCGAAGTCGAGCCTGATCGGGAAGCTCTCGATGTCCAGGCGCAGGCCCAGGCCGACAGACCAGCAGAAGTAGTCCGTGTCGAAGTCGAAGGAGTCCTCGCCCACGGAGCCGAGGTCCGTGAACGCCGCGACGCGCACGTACTTCACGACCGGCACGGCGTACTCGGCGTTGAGGCACCAGCTCGTCTGCCCGCCCCAGGCCGCGTACTTGCCCTTCCTGCCCTCGCGCCGCCAGACGCGGGGGGCGATGTCGCGGTACTCCACGCCGCGTATCGAGCGCGGGCCTCCGAGGAAGAGCTTGTCGTAGATCGGCAGCTCGTCGGAGAAGGTGTCCACCGTGTCGCCGCGCAGCCCGATCGCGAGCACGTGGTTGAAGCGCTTCCACACGTTGAAGTACTGGCGGTAGTTGAACCCGGCCTTCCAGTAGTTGTTGTCCCCTCCGACCAGGTCGCCGTAGATGGACACCCTGTGGCCCTTCGTCGCGAACCTGAAGCTGTCGCGCGTGTCGTCCTCCCAGAATATCCTGAACGGGATCTCCCAGCTGTCGCCGTACTCGTCCTCCTGCCACTTGAACACCTTGCCGTAGTCCCCCTTGCGGTGGGGCCCGAAGCTCTCCTCGAGGTAGTACTCGTCGCCCTCGACGTCGTCGAACTCGATGTACTCCGCGGCCAGGCGGAAGCCCAGGCGGCCCATGGTCCTGGCCGTCGGCCAGAACTTCACCGGGTAGGCGAGCGTCACCGCGGCCCCGTTGCGGATTATGTCGTAGTCGTCGTACCAGCGCTGGCGGCGATACCCCTCCACGGTCAGCTCGAGAAGGCGGTCGAAGAGGTGCGGCTCCGTCACGCTCGCCTCGTACGACTGGTAGCGGGGGCCGGCCTGCAGGAGGATGCGCCCCTTCTGCCCCGCGCCGCGGAAGCGCCAGGGGCTGAACAGGTCGAAGTTCGACTCGGAGAGCTCGACCGTGCCGTACACGGAGTCGACGCTCGACGCGCCTATGCCGACCATGAACTGCCCGGTGTTCTTCTCGGAGACCTCGTAGACGAGGTCCCTGAGGTCCGGCTCGCCGGGCTTCGCGGCGCCGTCCTTGCGCTCGAGGTAGTAGCGCACGCGCTCGAAGTACCGCAGGTTCTCGAGGCGGCGCTTGGACTGCTCGGCCTTGGCCTCGATCATCGGGTCCCCGGGGGAGAGCGAGATCTCGCGGCGGATGACCTTGTCCTTCGTGTAGTCGTTCCCGCGCACAAGCACCCGGTCGATCGTGACCGGCACGCCCTCCGTCACCACGAAGACGATGTCGAGGGAGCCATCGCCGTCCCTGGACGGCATCCACCTGGGCTCCACGTGCGTGTCGGCGAGCGGCTTCTCGCCCGACCCGCAGAACACCTCCACCTCGCGGGCGGCGGACTTCAGCGCCGCCTCGCCCGCCACGTCGCCCTTGGAGACCGCCTTGACGGACGCCAGGACGGCCGCCTCGGGGAAGGACTTCACCCCCGACACGGCGATGGAGCCGATGCGGTAGCGCGGCCCCTCCTCGATCCTGAAGCGCACGTCGGCGGACTCGCCGTCGGCGCGCGGGACGCGCTCGGCCTCGCCCACGGAGACGTCGAGGTAGCCGAGGTTGCGGTAGTGCGCCGCGATCTTCTCCGCCGCCTCGGCGAGATCCTGCTTCGTGACCGGGTCGTCGGCGAACCAGCCGACCGGGTTCCACCACGGATACCACCCGAACGACTCGCGCAGCTCGTCGTCCTCCACGTTCGCGTTGCCCTCGAACGTGTAAGCCTTGATCTTGCTGCGCCGGCCCTCCTCCACGACCATCGTCACGGATATGCCGCCGCCGGAGGGAAGGCGCTCCACCTCGGGCGTCACCTTCACGTCGGGGAACTGCTTCTTGCGGTACTCGTCCCGGATCCTGTTCGCCGCCGCCGCGATGTCCGCCTCGCCGTAGGCGTAGCCGTCCTTGAGGTCAGCGAGCTTCGCGATCTTGGAGGCGTTCCAGTACTCGTTGCCCCGGCAGTTGAGCGGGCCGTGGTAGCGCGGCTTTGGAGTCACCACGTACACCACGTCGATTCCGCCGTCCACGTGCCTGGCCTCCACGGCGATGTCCTCGTACTCGGAGGAGTCCCTCAGGGCCTTGACGTCCCTCGCGCAGGCCGCCGGGTCGTACTCCGACCCCGCCTTCACCTCGCAGCGCGAGGTGACCGCGGAGACGTCGGCGCCGTCCGCCGTCGTGCTTCGGGCGGAGACCGCCACCACCCTGGCCGCTTCGAGCTGCATCGCCGCCGCCACAGCGGCGGCCATCGCCATGAGACATCTCTTCATTCCGTTCATCTCCTGATGGTAGTGACACTCCCGTCCCGCCGGCGCGCGCCTCACCCGAACATCACGGGCGCCACGTGCCAGATGTTGCGCGCGTACTCCGCCACCGCCCGGTCGGAGCTGAAGAAGCCGCTGCGCGCTATGTTCACGAGCGACATCCGGTTCCACCTGGCCCGGTCGAGGTAGGTCTCGTCGGCCCGGTCGTGGGCGTCGGCGAACGACCGCAGGTCCGCTATGAGCATGTAGTAGTCGTTGTAGTCCAGGAGCGACCTCACGATCGGCTCGTACCGGGACGGGTCGTCCGGCGAGACCGCCCCGCTCTTGACGAAGCGCAGCGCCTCGGCGATCTCCGGGTCGCGCTCGGCGCACTCGCGGGCGTTGTAGGAGGGCCTGAGCCTCGCCACGTCGTCCGCCCGCATCCCGAAGAGGAACATGTTGTCGTCCCCGACCTGCTCGTGGATCTCGACGTTCGCGCCGTCGTAGGTGCCCATCGTCAGGGCCCCGTTTATCATGAACTTCATGTTGCCCGTGCCGGAGGCCTCCATGCCCGCGAGCGAGATCTGCTCCGAGATCTCCGCCGCCGGGATTATGCGCTCCGCGAGGGAGACCCGGTAGTCCGGCAGGAACACGACCTTCATGAGGTCCCTGACGCGCGGGTCTCCGTTCACCTTCTTCGCGAGGTCGTGGATGAAGCGGATGATCAGCTTCGCCATCCAGTACCCCGGGGCCGCCTTCGCGGCGAATATGAACGTGCGCGGGACCGGGCTGCACGAGGGGTCGGACACGATGCGGTTGTAGCGCATTATGATGTACAGGGCGAGCATCAGCTGGCGCTTGTACTCGTGGAGGCGCTTCACCTGCACGTCGAAGAGCGTTGAGGGGTCTATGGACGTGCCGAGGCTGTCCTTCACGTACCTCGCGAGCGAGCGCTTGTTGGAGGCCTTGATCTTCCCAAGCGCCTCGAGGAAGGCGTCGTCCTCGCCGTGGCGCTCGAGCAGCCGCAGATCCTCGAGGTGCGTGACCCACTCCGAGCCTATCGTCTCGGTTATGAGCTGGGAGAGGGACGGGTTCGCCTTCAGCAGCCAGCGGCGGGGCGTTATCCCGTTCGTGACGTTCGTGAACCTCTCGGGATAGAGCTCGTAGAAGTCCTTGAAGAGAGAGTCCTTCAGGATCTCGGAGTGGAGCCTGGCGACGCCGTTCGTCGAGGAGGAGCCCACGATGCACATGTTCGCCATGCGCACGTACCGCTCTCCGTGCTCGTCGATGAGCGACATCCTCGCGATGCGGTCCTGGTCCACGGGCGTGGCGGAGAGGAGCTCCTTCAGGAACCTGCTGTTGATCTCGTAGATTATCTGGAGATGCCTCGGGAGCAGGGACTCCATCATGCGCACCGGCCACTTCTCGAGCGCCTCGGGCAGGATGGTGTGGTTCGTGTAGCCGGTCGACCTGCGAGTGAGGTCCCAGGCGCGGTCCCACTCCAGGCCCTCCTCGTCCACGAGGATGCGCATCAGCTCGGGGATCACCAGGGCGGGGTGCGTCTCGTTCAGGTGGATGAACGCCTTGTCGGGGAGGGCGTCCCAGCTCTCGTTGCTCTGGCGGAAGCGGCGCAGGATGTCCCGGAGCGAGCAGGCGACGAAGAAGTACTGCTGCTTGAGGCGCAGCTCCTTGCCCGCCATCGTGTTGTCGTTCGGGTAGAGCACCTTGGTCAGGTTCTCCGCCAGCACCTTCGTCTCCACGGCGGCGACGTACGAGCCCTGGTTGAAGTCCGCGAGGTCGAACTCGTCGAGGGCCCGCGCGCTCCAGAGGCGCAGCGTGTTCACCGCGTGGTTGTAGCCCACGATGGGCAGGTCGTACGGCACGCCCTGCACGGTGGAGTCGGGCCTCCACTCCCACCTGAGGGCGCCGTCCTCCCCCTTCACGCAGTCAACTCGCCCGCCGAAGGACACGGTCTGCGCGTACTCGGGGCGCGCCATCTCCCAGGGGTAGCCGTCCTTGAGCCAGTGGTCGGGCTCCTCCACCTGCTGCCCGTCGCATATGCGCTGGCGGAAGATGCCGTAGTCGTAGCGGATGCCGTAGCCCATCGCGGCGAGGTCGAGCGTGGACATGGAGTCGAGGTAGCACGCCGCGAGCCGCCCCAGCCCGCCGTTGCCGAGGCCGGCGTCCACCTCGAAGTCGCGCAGGGTGTTCCAGTCGATCCCGAACGCCCTCAGCGCGTCGTGGCAGAGGGCGTCCGCCTTCAGGTTTATCACGTTGTTGCCGAGGAGCCTGCCGATGAGGAACTCGAGCGAGAGGTAGTAGACGTACTTCGCGTTCTGGCGGTGGTACTCGGCCTGCGTCTCCATCCACCGCTCGGTGATCCTGTCGCGGATGGCGAACGCGAACGCCATGTAGCGGTCCCGCGCCGTGGCGGTGTTGCCGTCCTTGGCCAGCGTGTACCTGAGGTAGTGCGAATAATCCTCCTGCAACCCGGCGACGCTCATCTCGACGCGCCCCGAATTCATCTTCCCTTCATTCATCCCGTAGAGCCTCTTTGTGTTCCTTTGGACGCGCATTATACCATAAGCGCGCGACGGGCGGAACGAGGCGCTCCCGCAGCTATCTGACGACCAGGCGCGCACCGACGGCCTTCGCCGTGCGGACCTTCAGCACCAGCCTCTTCCCGTCGACGAATACGCCCATGCGCTTCGGCGCGAGCCTCTCGTTCGTCGCCGCCAGCACGCCCTCCGGGATCGTCAGCGACGCCGTCGCCTCCGCGAGCGCGACCCTCGTCGTCGTGTTCAGGCCCTCCTGGAACGCCGCCGCGTCGACCTCGAGGAACGACGAGCCGGTGAGCGTGATGTTCTTCGCCGTGACCGGCGTCCTCGCGTAGCCGCCCTTCGGAACGACGAACGCCAGCGTCGCGCCCGTCGCGTTCGCGCTCTCGTATGCACACAGATCGCCCGTGACGGCGACGGACGAGTTCGTCCCCGCGATGACGAGACGGTCGTTTTCGCTCACGATCGCCCTCTGCACATAGCCGAGCCTGACGTTCCTCGCGACCGTCACCGTGCCGTTCGAGACGACGACCGCCTGCTCCCTCGAGCCGACGAGCAGGTCGGTCCCGACGTCCAGGACGCCGCCGTCGAACACGTTGACCGTGTTGTAGGAATCGCCCGTGTATCCGACAAAGAACAGGGCGCCCGTGCGGAGCGTGCCGCCGCGCGCGACGTTCACCACGTTGCTGTGGACGCCGACGCTCGAAATGCCCGTGTAGACGCCGCTCTTCGTGCCGTAGGCGAACGTCGCGCCGTCCAGCACGTTCCACGTGTTGTTCGTCACGCACGTGTTGTGCCCGAAGAGGCTGTATGTGCCGTCGGCGGCGTCCACGGCCTTCTGCTCGTAGACGGCGTCCGGGCCCTGGAGCGTGAAGGAGCAGCCTGTGCCAATCATCTTCACGCGCCCCGACGTGCAGGTCAGCGTGCCGTTGGAGACCACGACCGACTGGCCGGTCTTCTGGATGGTGACGCTCTTCACCTCCACCGTCCCGCCCGCGCCGACCTCGAGGCGGTTGCCGAGTTCACCGTCGTTGTAGCCCGCGTAGAACGTCTGCGTCGAGCGAAGCGCCGCGCCGTCCGTGACCGACAGCGTGCTGTTCGTCGGCGCGCCCATGATGGCGAGGTAGAGCGGATTCGCGTCATAGCGGAACTCGGCCCCGTCCGTCAGCTCGAAGCGGTTGTCGCGCCCCGTGCCGAAGAAGTTGAGCGTGCCCGTGTGCGTGTAGTTCAGCTTCGCGTCCTTGCCGCGCAGGACGAAGCGGTTCGTCGCCGACGCGGTCGCGCCGCCGTCGACGTTGCCGACCACGACCCTCTGGCAGGTCAGCGTCGCGTTCGACACGACGAGAGCGCCATGGACGCCATTCCGCCCGACGGTGGCCCGATTCGTGACGGTCGCCGTCGCGCCGTTGCGGATCTCCATCACGTTGTCGTCGTCGTGTTCCGACGCCGTGTCGTTCACGAGAAGGGCGTTCGCGCTGAACTTCGCGCCGTCGACGATCACGCGCATGTCGTTCGCGGTCGAATAGTAGCCGAAGAAGAAGCTCCCGCCCAGGCTCATCTCGCCGCCGTCCTCGACGACTATGCGGTCGCCGCTCAGGAGGTCGCCGCCCATGTAGAACCCGCCTCTGTCCGCCACCTTGAAGAGCGAGCCCTCTCCGCTCACGCGCATGGTGAAGTCCGAGCGCACGGGATCGGGGGTCCAGGCGTTGTAGAGCCAGTAGTAGCCGCCAGAGACAACGTACCTGCCGCCGGAGAGGATCTCCACGCGCGACCCGTCGCCATTGGGACGGCCCGATCCCGAGCCGAACCTCGTGGCCTTGTCGTCCTTTGACGAGATGTCGGAGTAGACGGCCGCACCGTCGCAGATGACGAGGCGGTTGCTCGCGGACGAAGCCGCCGACACCGTGATGTCAGCGACGTTCGTGAGCACCGCGCCGCCCGAGATCGTGAGCTGCGCGTTGCGAGACCCACCGGACTCAGACTTGAATATCAGATCGCTCCCGTTCACGAAGTCCCACACGCCGCCCCGGATCTCGTTCGTCGAACTGCCCCCTATGGCAAGCGCGTCGCCGTTGACGGCCTGCGTCAGGGAGATCCTGCGCCCCGGCGTCGCGGAGAGGTCGAGCGTGCGGAGCCCGGAGAGGAGCGTGAGCGTCGTGAACGACGCGTCGCCCGTCGCGGCGTTGTACGTCGCGCCCGCCACGTCGCCGCCGAACGAGACGTCGCCCGGGAGCGCCGCGGTGCCCCACGCCGCCGGCGAGGTGAAGTCGTGCGAGCCGTCCGCGTCCGGGAAGGTCTCGGCGAAGGCCGCGCCGGCAAACGCCGCCGCAGCGGCCGTTGCAGTCAGGATCCTGTTCATCTTCCGTCTCCTTTCAGTTCTATGTAAGGATTTTCCCCTGCGCCGGGCTCTACGCCTTCGGCATGGGCAGCGGACATCCCACGTTGTCCTTCAGCACGAACTCCGGGCCGTGTCTGCCGAGGTCCACGTACTTGTCCTTCATGTAGCCCTCGTGGAGGGCGTTCGAGGAGATGACGGAGTAGGCGAGGTTCCTGAGCACGATTCCGGTCTGCGGCGTGAACGGGCCGTTGGAGATCGTGTGCCCGGCGTCGCCGCCCCAGGCCCGGAAGGAGTTGCCCGTCATCGCGAGGCCGCGGCATCCCTCGAGCCTCACCTGGCAGCTTCGCTGGGCGTCCGCCAGGAACCGCGGGTCGCGTCCGCCGCGGCGGAACACGTTCCCGGTCACGGCCGCCGCGTACGTGCCAGCCATGGACAGGTTCGCGCCGAAGTTGCCGTCAAAGGAGTTGCCCGTGACGTTCCAGTCGTTGCCGAAGCCGACCTTGAGGCCGTCACGGCGGTTCCACTCCACGCGGTTGGCGGTGAACATGACGGTCGAGCACTGCTCCTCGCAGCCGAAGCCGTTGCCGGTGTTCCCCGAGAACTGGTTGTCCAGCACGAAGCCGTCCCAGCCGCGGATGCGGCAGCCGTCGCCGCCAGCGCCGCCGTCGCCGCGAGGCCAAGCCCCGCGCCAAGCACAAAGTCCCGCCGGCTCGTCCGCCGGCCCTGCTGTTCGATCTCGTTCATGACTGGTAGTTGGTAGTGGGTAGTTGGTAGTGGGTAGTTGGTAGTGGGTAGATGGTAGAGAGATCTATTTCGCGAAATCGAACACCCGGCAGCGCATGGCGGGCACCTCGAGCGGAACGCCGGCGCGGAGCGCCTGCGCCGAGAGGCGCCGCCCGTCGAGCGACATGTCGTGCTTCGCGGCGAACTTCAGCCTGAACTTCGCCGCGTCCCGCGCCGCGAAGTTGAAGACGGCGACGACGAGGCGGCCGTCCCTCTCGTACGCCGCGTGCTGCAGGAGCGGCACGTCCTTCGGACGCGGCAGGGCCGACGAGAGGCAGACCTCGCGCACGTTCGGCGGATACGGCGCCGCCGCGTCAAGCTCGAGCGCGACGCGCCCGTCGCAGCGGACGCCGTCCCACACCGCGTCCTCGTACCTCGCCGCGCGCGCCGTCGCCCTCGCGAACGCCGCCCAGTAGCGCGCGTCGTAGCCCTTCGGGAAGGCGTACACGATCGAGCTCTCCCAGCGGTTGAAGAAGAAGCAGTCGAGCGCGATCTCGATGGACTCCGGCTGCGTGATCCACGTGTTGCACTGCACGCCGTGCGGGAAGGCCATGAGCTTCGGCGCTCTCGCGCCGTAGTCGCGGTCCACCTGCCCGCGCACGTCCCTTGCGGCGAGGAAATAGCGGATGTCTCCCGAGTCCGTGGGCACGTACGGCGTCGAGGCGTCCCAGCACGGATACGGGCCCCACGGGTCGATCCACCTCAGCGAGCCGGCGTAGTCGAACGGCCGGACCTCCGGCGCGAGGTCGTGCTTCCGCCAGGCGGAGGACATCTCCGTCCAGGCGACGCCGGGGATGAATCCGAGCGACCTCTCGCCGCCCGTGAACTCGCGCACGTACCCGTCGATCTTCTTCACGATCTGCGCGTGCGTGAGCGAGCGGAAGCGCACTGCCTTCCCGTGCCACTTGCGCCCGAACGCGAGCTCGGCGGGCCAGTCCTTCGCCATCTCCTCGTCAGTCACGCCGACGAACGCGGCGAACGCGGCGCGGCACTTCAGGCAGAAGCACCCGCGAGCCTCGAACATGTACGGCTCCCAGTTCGCCCAGAACCCGTCCATGCCCTTCAGCGCCTCCTTCAGGCGCCGGAGCGTGTCGTTCCTGAAGTAGTCGCTCTCGTCGAGCACGGAGCGCGGACACGCCCCGTGCCTCAGGACGTCCGACGTCGAGCGCTCCCCCGGCAGGGTGGCGAAGCGCTCGTCCTCCGGACGGTTCTTCGACAGCCCGATGCGGTAGCCGTTGGAGACGAGCCCGGAATGCTCCGGCGTGACGTACCGGACGCCGCGCCGGCGCCACGCCGCGAGCGTCGCCTCGTCCGGCCGCATCTGCACGACCCAGTTCGCGCCGGCGGAGGTGAACATCTCGGCGAAGCCCTCGCGGCCGGCCTCGGTCCTGAACGCCGCGTACCCCCCGCCAGGGTAGAAGCCGTTCGAGTAGCGCCTGGGCATCGGCGCGTTCGGCGCGGGAACCGTGAACACCCTCGTCTCGGCGACGTCGCTCACGCGCGCGCCCTCGTACTCGGCGTGGAAGCGCATCGTGCCGGGCAGGGCGTCCGGCGCCGCCCGCACGAGCGCGTTCAGCGGAGCCCAGCCGTTGAACCTCGAGATGACCCAGCATCCGGAGTACGCGCGCGTCGCCGGGATGCGCCACTCCGCGCCGCCGTCCGCGAGCGCGCGGCGCGTCACCTTCGCCGGGTCGCCGACCGTGGAGTCGACGAAGGCGTAGCCCTTCGGCAGCGCCAGCACGAACGTGAAGCCCTCTGGCCTGTACTTCGCCATCTCGTCGTTCTTCTTCCAGAGCCACGTGGCAAGCCCGCAGCGCCCGGCCGGGAAGGCGAACGTGCCGTCGAGGTAGTGCGCCGGGAACGACTGCACCGAGATCGCGCTGCCGTACTCCACGCGGGAGACGCAGAAGTCCCTGAAGCGGAGCTCGCCCACGCCGTCCACGCGCACCACGAC
>CAVERN010000012.1:0-21082 GCA_963618095.1 bacterium
ATGCAGATCCTCCTCGGGATCGCGGCGTCCATGGTGGTGTGCGCGTACTCGCGCCGGCGCGAGTACGCGGCGGACGCGGGGAGCGCCCGCCTGCTCGGCTCGCCGCAGCCGATGATCGGCGCGCTCTCGCGCCTCGGCCAGATCTTCTCGGAGCCGCTGCCCGACTCCCTCCAGGCGTTCGGCATCGGCGGCAGGGCGAAGTGGACGGAGCTCCTCTCCACGCATCCGCCGCTCGAGAAGCGCATAGCCGCGCTCAGCGCGAATCTGTTCAACAATGACATGATGGGAAGGTGAAGGCGATGGAAGTAAACCGCAGGTCGTTTCTCAAGGGCATGGCGCTCTCCGCGGCCGCCGCATCCGGCGGGTGCGCGAGCCTTGGCGGGCGCGGGGCGCGCTTCGTGGCGCCCGGGCAGAAGGTGCGCCTCGGCGTGGTGGGCGCGGGCGGCAAGGGGCTCTACGACTGGACGCAGCTGCTCGCCGCGGGTGCGGAGATCGTCGCGTTCTGCGACGTGGACCTCAACGAGATCGAGGGCGCGCTCGTGGAGTTCCAGAGGCTCGGCGGAGACCCGTCGAAGGTGCGCCACTATGCGGACTGGCGGGTGATGCTTGAGCGCGAGGAGCGCAACATCGACGCGATCACCGTCTCCACCCCGGACCACACCCACGCGCAGATCGCCATCACCGCGATGAGGCTCGGCCTCCACTGCTACGTGCAGAAGCCGCTCGTGCGCACGATATGGGAGGCGAGGCGCTTCGGCGAGGTCGCCAGGGAGGCCGGCGTGGTGACCCAGATGGGCAACCAGGGCTCGTCGGGGAGCGGACACCGCCGCAACGTGGAGCTCCTGCAGCAGGGCGTCATCGGCGACGTCAGGGAGGTGCACGTGTGGACGGACCGTCCGATCTGGCCGCAGGGCCTGGCCGCGAAGGGCTTCATCGCCGGCCGGGCGGACAGGCCGCCGGTCACGCTCGACTGGGACGCCTGGCTCGGCTGCGCGGAGAGCAGGCCGTACGTGGGCGCCCGCCCCTCGTCGTACGTCTTCAACTTCAGGAACAGGTGGGCGGAGCGGCACACGGGCGTATACCACAGGTTCAACTGGCGGGCGTTCTACGACTTCGGCACGGGCGCGTTCGGCGACATGGCGTGCCACACGATGAACCTGCCGTTCCGGGGCGCGGAGCTCGGCGCGGTCACGAAGGCGGAGTGCAAGGCGTCCGTCGAGGCGAACGACGTCGCCTACCCGCTGCGCTCCGTGGTGGAGGTGACGTACGCGCCGCGCGAGAGCCGCATAAGGAAGGGCCACGTGCTGCCCGAGACGAAGGTCGTGTGGTACGACGGCGACCAGCAGCCGCCGGCCGAGCTGATGCCGCAGGTCGTCGCGACGCTCACGAAGGTGCCGCTCACCGGATGCTACATCATCGGCACGAAGGGGATCATGTGCTCCACCAACGACTACGGCCAGGAGGCGCTCATCGCGCTGAACGGCGAGGCCAAGGTGCGCAGCACGACGAAGCACCCCGCGTGCAAGGCGCTCGGCTCCTACCTCCCACGTCGCAGGGAGAAGGGCGAGATCGGCCAGTACGGGGAGTTCCTGGACGCGATCAAGGGCGAGTGCCCGGTGATCGCGGAGACGCACTCGCGCTGCTATTCGGACGTCGAGCACTCCGTGCCGATGCTCGAGGGCATGCTCGTTGGATGCATCGCCCAGCGCGTCCCCGGCGTCCTGCGGTGGGACGGCGCGAGCCAGTCCTTCGTCGGCAGCGACGAGGCGAACCGCTACGTCAGGCCGTACATCCGCTCCGGGTGGGAATTCTGACGATGCTCGGGCGCATTGCCGCAGAAGTCGGCGTGAGGGAGCCCCAGGTGGCGGCGGTCGCCCGCCTCCTCGGGGAGGGCAACACGGTGCCGTTCATCGCCCGCTACCGCAAGGAGGCCCACGGCAACCTGGACGAGGTGCAGATCCTGAAGATCCAGGAGCGCGTCGCATACTACGCCGAGCTCGGCGAGCGCAAGGCCGCGATACTGAAGTCCATCGAGGACCAGGGCAAGCTGACGGACGACCTCCGCGCCAAGATCGAGGCGTGCATGGTGAAGAGCTCCCTCGAGGACCTCTACCAGCCGTACAAGCCGAAGCGCCGCACCCGGGCTATGATCGCCAGGGAGAAGGGGCTCGAGGCGCTCGCCGAGGTCCTGTGGGCGCAGGGCGGCGAGGACCCGTCCGCCGCCGCTGCGGCGTTCGTCGATCCCGCCAGGGGCGTGGAGGACGCCGCCGCCGCGCTCGCCGGGGCGCGCGACATCTGCGCGGAGCGGATCGCGGACATGGCGGACGTGCGAGGGCTTGTGCGCCGCGCCTACGCCGCCAAGGCCGTGGTGAAGACGAGCGAGAGCCTTACCAAGCCGGCCGGGCCCACGAAGTTCGAGCAGTACTACGACTTCGAGGAGCCGCTCGCCGAGATGCCGTCCCACCGCTTCCTCGCGATACGGAGGGGCGAGGCGGAGGGCGTGCTGTTCGTGCGGCTCGTCGTCGACTCCGCTCCGCTCGTGTCGCGGATCGAGGAGCTTGCCGGGGTGGACGCGTCGAGCCCGCTTGCCGACGAGCTCCGCGCCGCCGCCGCGGACGCCTACAGGCGCCTCGTCGCGCCGTCCTGCGAGCTCGACGCGCTGATGGAGAAGAAGCAGTCGAGCGACCGCGCGGCGGTGGAGGTGTTCGCCGAGAACCTGCGCAACCTCCTGCTCGCGTCTCCGCTCGGGGAGAAGCGCGTGCTGGCGATAGACCCCGGCATCCGCACGGGGTGCAAGGTCGCGATGCTCGACGCCACGGGGAAGTTCATCGGCACGACGGTGATCTATCCGATGCAGAGGCCGGACGAGGCCCGCTCGGCCATCGCGCAGATCGTGGCGCGGCACAGGCCGGAGGCGGTCGCGGTCGGCAACGGCACCGCCGGGCGGGAGACGGAGGCGTTCGTGAGGTCTACGCTCAAGGCGATCGGCGCAGAGGGCGTGATGGTCGTCTCGGTGTCGGAGTCCGGGGCGTCCGTGTACAGCGCGAGCGAGGTCGCCCGCGAGGAGTTCCCGTCGCTCGACCTCACGGTGCGCGGCGCGATCTCGATCGGGCGCCGCCTGCAGGACCCGCTCGCGGAGCTCGTGAAGATCGACCCGAAGGCCATCGGCGTGGGCCAGTACCAGCACGACGTCTTCCAGCCGCTCCTCAGCGCCAAGCTGGACGAGGTCACGGTCAGCTGCGTGAACCGCGTGGGCGTGGAGCTCAACACGGCCTCCGCGCCCCTGCTCACGCGGGTGTCCGGCATAGGCGCGTCGCTCGCCAGGCGCATAGTCGCCTGGCGGGACGAGAACGGCGCGTTCAGGTGCCGCGACGACCTGAGGAAGGTGCCGGGGCTCGGCCCGAAGGCGTTCGAGCAGTCCGCGGGATTCCTGCGCATACGCGGCGCGGCGAACCCCCTCGACTCGTCCGGCGTCCACCCGGAGCGCTACGCGCTCGTGGAGAGGATGGCGGCGGACCTCGGCGTCGGGGTGGCGGACCTCGTGCGCAACGCCGCGCTCGTGGACCGCATAGACTCCGCGAGGTACGTGTCCGGCGAGGTCGGCGAGCCGACGCTGAGGGACATCTTCGACGAGCTCAAGAAGCCGGGGCGCGATCCTCGCGCCGTCTTCGAGCGTCCGGCGTTCCGCGAGGACGTCACCACGATCGAGGACGTGAAGGACGGCATGGAGCTCGAGGGCGTGGTCACGAACGTCACGGCGTTCGGCGCGTTCGTGGACATCGGCATACATCAGGACGGCCTCGTGCACGTCTCTGAGATCGCCGACAGGTTCGTGCGCGACCCGGCCGAGGTCGTCAAGGCGGGAGACCGCATCAAGGTGCGCGTGATCGGAGTCGACCGGGCCCGCGGCCGCGTGTCGCTCTCCGCGCGCTCGAAGCCCCGTCCGCAGTCCGCGCCCCGCGCGCAGGGGGCGCCGCGCCGTCCCGGAGGCGGCGGACGCCCTCGCCCCGGCGGCTTCGTCTGCAATCCGTTCGCCGACCTGTGATATAATCCGCGCGCATGAAGCCCGTCGTCGTAATACCGACATACAATGAGCGCGAGAACGTGGAGGCCATGGCCGAGGCGGCTCTGGCGAACCTCCCCGCGTCCGGCAGGCTGCTGTTCGTGGACGACGGCTCGCCCGACGGCACCGGCGAGCTGATCGACGGCATCTGCGCCCGGGATGGGCGCGTGAGCGTGATGCACCGCGCGAGGAAGGAGGGCCTCGGCCGGGCGTACGTCGCGGGCTTTGCGGAGGCGCTGCGCATGGGGGCGACGCACGTGGTCGAGATGGACTGCGACTTCTCCCACGACCCGGCGGACATCGGGCGGATGCTCGCCGAGATGTCCGGCGGCAACGCGCCGGACGTCGTCGTGGGGTCGCGGTACGTGAGGGGCGGCAGATGCGAGGGCTGGCCGCTGAAGCGCTGGCTCGTCTCTCGCCTCGGCGGGATCTTCATACGTCTCGTGCTGGGGGTTCCGGTGAAGGACCCCACCGGCGGGTTCAAGTGCTTCAGCCGGAGGGCGCTCGAGGCGCTCGGCGACTTCTCGTGCGTGAGATCCTTCGGCTACTCCTTCCAGATGGAGGTGAACTTTCGCCTGGCGAGGGCGGGGCTCGCGATAAGGGAGATTCCGATAGTCTTCAGGGAGAGGCGCGCGGGGCGCTCGAAGATCAGCGGATCCATAGCGACGGAGACGCTGAGGATGGTCTTTGCGCTTCGCTTCGGGGGCTAAGACGGCCATGTGGACGCTTTTCGGGGAGAGGGCCATCCTCTGGATGAGGGGCCTGCGGGTGAACCAGTGGACGAAGAACGCGGCGGTGATGCTGGCGTGGTTCTTCTCCGTGGCGGACTCCTCGCAGAAGGGCCTCTCGCGCGGGTTCGGGTCGTTCATGATGGCCGTGGGGATGGCGGCGGCGTTCTGCCTCGTGTCAAGCGCGTTCTACCTCCTCAACGACATCTCGGACTACGAGGCGGACCGGATGCACCCGCGCAAGCGCCTGCGCCCCGTGGCCTCCGGGGCGATCTCGAGGGTGGCGGCGGTCAAGGCGGCCCTTGTGCTCTTCGCCTGCGGCGTGACGTTCCCGTCGCTTGTGGTGATGGCGTATCCGTCGCGCACCATAGCGTTCGGCACGGTGATGCTCTACTCGGTCATCCAGTGCCTCTACTCCGGCCTCCTCAAGCACATCCCGTACGTGGACGTGATGGTCATCGCGTTCGGGTTCGTGCTCCGCGCCGTCGCCGGAGCGGCGGTCATCGACGCCTACATATCGCGCTGGCTGCTCCTGTGCGCGTTCACCCTGTCGCTGTTCCTGGCCTTCTCAAAGCGGCACCACGAGCTGGCGTACCATGCCGCCACGCGCAAGGCGCTCGCCGGCTACAGGATGGGCGTGCTGAACGCGCTCATATTCGTCGCCGCCGTGGCGTCGGTCGCGGAGTACATGTGCTACACCCTGCGCTCAGAGATGGGCCACCGCTTCCCGGGGCTGGTGTTCACCGGGCTCTTCGTGGCGATGGGCGTCGGCCGCTACATGGCGCTCGTCTACATGGAGGGGGGCGGAGACCGTCCGGAGAAGGTTCTCCTCACGGACCGCACCCTCTGGCTGATCCTCCTCGGATACGCCGCCACCTCGATAGCCGCCGTCGCGTGCGGCAAGTGGCTCGCGTAGGCTACGCGCGCTCCGCCAGCTCCAGCCAGCGCGTCTCCGCCTCGTCCAGCTCGGCGCGGGCCTGCGGGAGCCGTTCGGCGAGCCGGGCCGCCCGGATGGCGTCCGAGGCGTACGACGACGGGTCGGCGAGCGCCGCCTCGATCTCGGCGACCTCGGCCTCCATCGACGCGATCCTGCCCGGAAGCTCCTCGTACTCCCGCCGCTCCCTGTACGAGAGCTTGCGCCTGGCAGCCTCCGAGGGCGCGTCGGGCGCGGGCTCCCTGGCGGCGGCCCGCGGCGCGGCGGCCCCCTCGCCTCTGGCGACGCGCTTCAGCAGGCGGGACGCCTCCGCGTACCCTCCGGCGCACACCCGCACCTCGCCGTCGCCCGAGAGGACGTACGTGGACGTGACGACGTTGTCGAGGAACTCGCGGTCGTGCGAGACGACGAGCAGCGTGCCGCCGTAGTTCATGAGCTGCTCCTCCAGCAGCTCGAGCGTCTCTACGTCCAGGTCGTTCGTGGGCTCGTCCATCACGAGCAGGTTGGAAGGCTTCAGGAACAGCCTCGCTATCAGGAGGCGCGCCCGCTCGCCGCCGGAGAGCGCCTTCACGGGCGTCCTGCACCGGTCGGGCGTGAAGAGGAAGTCCGCAAGGTACGCGTACGCGTGCTTCGTCACGCCGCCGACGGTCACGGTGTCGCAGTCCGCCGCGACCGCCTCCTTCACGGTGGCCTCGGGGTCGAGCTGCGATCGCAGCTGGTCGAAGAAGGCCATCTCCACGCGGGTGCCGAGGGTGACGGAGCCTGCGGTCGGCGCGAGCCGCCCCGTGAGCAGCTTCAGGAGAGTCGTCTTCCCCGCGCCGTTGTCCCCCACGATCCCGATCCGCTCCCCCCGGAGGATGTCCGAGGTGAAGCCGCGTATCACCTGTCGCTCGCCGTAGGAGAACGACAGCCCCTCCATCTTCACCACCCGGTCGCCGGACGCCTGGGCGGTGTCCAGCCGGATCGCCGCCGTCCCCTGCGCGCTGCGCCTGTTCGCGAACTCGAGGCGCAGCTGGCGCAGGGCCTCGACACGTCCCTGGTTGCGCCGCCTGCGGGCCTTTACGCCCTGGCGGATCCACGCCTCCTCCTGCGCGAGCTTCCTGGCCTTCCGCTCCCAGAGCACCGCCTCGTCCGCCTGCAGGTCGGCCTTGCGCCGCAGGAAAGTGCGGTAGTCGCAGCTCCAGCCGGAGAGCTGCCCGCGATCGAGGTCGTACACGTACGTCGCCACTTCCTTCAGGAAGGCGCGGTCGTGCGTGACGAACAGGAACGCGGTGTCCGTCTGCCGGCGTATGAAAGACTCCAGCCACTCGATGGAGGCGACGTCCAGATGGTTCGTCGGCTCGTCGAGCAGCACGAGGTCCGGCTCATCGGACAGCGCCTGCGCGAGCAGCGCCCGGCGGCGCATCCCGCCGGAGAGCGTGTTGAACGCGGCGTCCGGGGAGAGCCCCATCTGCGACACGTACTTCACGGAGCGGGCGATCTCGAGGACCGTGCCGGGCCTGTCGCTCGGCACCTCCTGCTCGAGGAACGCCACCTTGAGCCCGGGCGCGCGCACGATCTCGCCGGAGTCCGGCTCGAGCCTGCCGGCGATGACCTTCAGCAGGGTGGACTTCCCCTCGCCGTTGCGCCCGGTCACGCACGCCCTCATCCCGGACTCCACGCCGAGGGACACTCCGTCGAGCACGGCGTCCCCTCCGAACGCGAGCGAGACGGAGCGCAGCGACAGCAGGTGTCTGGACGCCCTTGCCATCAGCCGAGCGTCGAGGCGAGCTTCCTGATGCGGCGGGAGGTGCGCACGGCGCAGAACTGCTTTCCGCACATAGAGCAGTGGTCGTCGCCGTGCGCCTCGTCCGTGAACGCGCGCGTCCTGAGCCAGCGCGCCTTCGCGCGCTCCGGGTCCAGGCAGAGCGCGAACTGGCGGTCCCAGTCGAACTCGGCGCGGGCGTCGGCCATCGCGTCGTCGAGGGCCCTCGCGCCCGGGAGTCCGCGCGCGACGTCGCCGGCGTGCGCGGCTATCCTGTAGGCCATGCACCCCTGGCGCACCTCCTCCGCGTCCGGCAGCCCGAGGTGCTCCGCCGGCGTCACGTAGCACAGCAGCGACGCGCCGTACGTCGCGGCGGCGGTTGCGCCTATGGCCGACACGATGTGGTCGTACCCCGGGGCGACGTCCGTGACGACCGGCCCGAGCACGTAGAACGGGGCCTTGCCGCAGATCTTCTGCTCGCGCTCCATGTTCATCTGCACCTGGCTGAACGGGATGTGCCCCGGTCCCTCGACCATCACCTGCACCCCGCGCCTGCGGCATCGCTCCACGAGTTCCCCGAGCACGTCGAGCTCGCCGAACTGGGCGACGTCGGAGGCGTCCGCCAGGCAGCCGGGACGCATCCCGTCCCCAAGCGACACCGTGACGTCGTGCTCCGCGAGGATGTCCATCACCTCGTCCCACCGCGTGTACAGCGGGTTCTCCTGGCGGTTCTCCATCATCCACTCGGCCATGATCGCGCCGCCGCGCGAGACTATGCCCATCCTGCGCTTCATCGCGTACGGGATGTGGCGCAGGAGGAGGCCCGCGTGGAGCGTCATGAAGTCTACGCCCTGCTCGGCCTGCGCGCGGATCACGTCGATGAGGAACGAGGGGTTCATCTGCGGGATGTCTCCCTCCAGGCGCGATATCGTCTCGTACACCGGCACCGTGCCGAGCGGCTTCGGGCTCGCGTCCAGCATCCCCTGCCTTATCGCCTTCAGGTCGTCCGTCCCCACCGAGAGGTCCATCACGAAGTCCGCCCCGGCGTCCAGAGCGACCCTGAGCTTGTCCAGCTCGTCCCCGCGCCCGGAGTGTGTCACGCTGCGTCCGAGGTTGGCGTTCACCTTCGTGGAGAACATCCGCCCCACGCCCACGGGCTGCGCGTTCGCGTGGCCCGGGTTGAACGGGATCACCGCCTCGCCGGACGCGACCGCGGCGCGCACCGCCTCCTCCGGGACGTTCTCGTCCGCGGCCACCGTCCTCATGGCCGCCGTAACAATGCCCTTGCGGGCTGACTGCAACTGCGTCATACTGTAATCTTCCCTCCGCAGGAATTGCCCTGTTCAGGTCCACGGGTCTCATCTCAGCCGAGGCGGCGCCGTGCCGCCCAGCACCCCGACAACGCGCGCAATTATACCATATCGGCGCGCCCGGAAAAGCGAAGGGGCCGCGGCGTCCGCCGCGACCCCCGGTTCCGCCTGGCGGCGGAAGGGCCTCAGGCCTTCTTCGCGAGCTCGACGAGCGTCTTGAACCCGGCAGGGTCGTTGATCGCTATCTCGGCGAGCATCTTGCGGTTCAGCGTCACGCCGGCGCCGATGAGGCCGGCGATGAACTTCGAGTAGCTCATGCCCTCGGCGCGGGTCGCGGCGTTGATCCTGGCGATCCACAGCTGGCGGTAGTCGCGCTTCTTGAGCTTGCGGTGCTCGGTGGCCAGACGGCGGGCGCGGTCGCGCGCCTCCATGGCCTGGCGGATGTTCTTGGAGCGGGGACCGCGGAAGCCCTTGACTTCCTCGAGGATCCTGCGGCGGCGTTCGCGCGATGCGGGTGCGTTGGTTGCACGTGACATTTTGTTTCTCTCCTAACTTCTGTTATGCACCCTGCAGCATGCGCAGCATGGTTTTCTGGACCGTCTTGTCAGTGACCGTCGTGCCGCGGAGGTTGCGCTTGCGCGCCCGGCTCTTGTAGCCGTTGAGGTGCGCCTTGCCGCCCTGCGAGCGCAGGACCTTCCCCGTGGCCGACCTTTTCATGCGCTTCGTCGCGCACTTCTTCGTCTTCATCTTTGGCATTTTCTTGTTCCTTCTTGCGTTCCTAACCGGTCAGGCAGTCGGTTTAATGGCCTGATCCAGACGGAAAAACGAGGCGTAATGATACCATATCGCGCCTTCCGCCGCAAGTGCCGATTCCACGCAAAAAGACATTGCCGTAAAATGCGAAATAGCATATACTACACGCCATTTCATTGAGACCTATAAGGGAGCGTAAGATGAAGAGGATAATGTTCATGCTGACGATGACCGCCGCCTGCGCGTTTGCCCAGGAGGCCGCGAAGCCCGTGGACGCGGAGAAGGGCGCGGAGCCCGCCCCGCGGCAGCAGGCGCCGCGCGAGCAGAAGGCGCAGAAGGCCTCGTGGCCCGTGTGGCTCGCGTTCAACTCCACGAAGAACATCGACGTCGTCGGGCTTCGCCTTACGCTCCCCTACGGCGCCTGCGAGGGTCTCTCCGGGTTCGACCTCGGCCTGTTCGGCCGCTGCCGCTACATGGAGGGCTTCCAGCTCAACATCCTGCGCAACGCTGCCGAGGATACGCTGGCGGGCTTCCAGGTGGGCCTCTACAACTCGGCCGGCCGGGCGGACATGCTTGGCGTCCAGGTGGGGCTCTGGAACGAGGCGCAGTCGATCTGCGGAATCCAGGCGGGCCTCGTGAACATCGCCAACGGGGTCTCCGGCTTCCAGGTGGGCCTCATCAACCGCAGCGAGTCCCTGTATGGCGTCCAGGTCGGCGCCGTGAACGTGATACGCGAGTCGGCGTTCACGTTCCTCCCGATCCTGAACGTTGGGCTCGACTCCTTCGGCTCGCCCGCATTCTGAGGCTGAGAGGCAGATGAACATACGCCCGTTCGCAGCGGTTCGCCCGGCCCCGGAGTTCGCCGCCCAGGTGGCGGCGGTCCCGTACGACGTGGTCGACACCGCGGAGGCCCGTGCGCTCGCGCAGGGCAATCCCAAGAGCTTCCTGCACGTGTCCCGCCCGGAGATCGACATGCCGGACGGCACGGACTGCTCTTCCCCGGAGGCGTACTCCCAGGCGCGCAGGGCGCTTGACGCGCTGCGCGGGGACGGCACGCTCGTCCAGGACGGCGAGAGCGCGTTCTACGCCTACAGGCAGGTGATGGGCGGGCGCGGGCAGACCGGCATCGTGGCGGTGTTCGACACCGAGGACTACCTGGCCGGCACGCTCAAGCAGCACGAGAAGACCCGCAAGGACAAGGAAGACGACCGCACCAACCACATCCGCATCCTCGGCGCGCAGACGGGCCCGGCGTTCCTGACCTACCGCGACGGAAACGCCTGCGGCAGGGCGATCTCCGAGATCGTCGCCGAGGCGTGCAGAGGCGAGCCCCTCTACGACTTCGTCGCGGAGGACGGCGTGCGGCACACGGTGTGGAAGGTCGCCGGCGCCTCCTCGTGCGCGGCGGACGAGATCCGCGAGCTGTTCGCGAACGTCCCGGCCGCGTACATCGCCGACGGGCATCACCGCAGCGCGGCGGCGAGCCGCTATGCGAGGGAGTGCGGCTTCAGGGGCGAGTCCAGGTGGTTCATGGCGGTGATATTCCCCGCCTCGCAGCTTGCGATCCTTCCGTACAACAGGCTCGTGCGCGACCTGAACGGCCTTGACGCCGGCCAGGTCCTCGCGAAGGCGAAGGAGGTGTTCCGCGGCGGCCCGCGCCACTGCAGGATGTACCTCGGGGGCGAGTGGCACGAGCTGGCTTGGGAGATCCCGGCCGGGGCGGACCCCGTCTCCGCGCTGGACGTCTCGTTCCTGCAGGACCGCTTCCTCTCGCCGGTGCTCGGCATAGCGGACCCCCGCACGGATCCTCGGATATCATTTATGGGCGGGATCCGCGGCGAGGCGGCGCTCGCCGCGAAGGTCGACGCGGGCGAAGCCGCCGTCGCGTTCTCGATGACGGGCGTGTCCGTGGAGGAGATGATGTCCATCGCGGACGCCGGCCAGGTGATGCCTCCGAAGTCCACGTGGTTCGAGCCTAAGCTCCGCTCCGGGCTCTTCGTGCATGCGCTGGATTAGGGAGAAGGCGAGATCCCTCCGGGAGAGGATCCTGAGCGAGCGGAAGCCCGCGTCGTTCATCGCCCGCGGCTGGGCGCTCGGGGTGTTCGTCGGCAGCGTGATCCCGTTCGGCGTGCAGATCTACGTCGCGCTGCCGCTGTCCTTCCTGCTCCGGTGCTCGAAGATCGGCGCGCTGACCGGCACGCTGATCACGAATCCGCTGACGATCATCTTCATCTATCCCGCGCAGTGCTGGGCGGGGGCGAGGATCCTCGGCAAGGACCTTTCCTGGCGGGCGATATCCGAGGCGCTCAAGGGGGTTCTCGCCCAGCAGAGCTGGAGCTCCCTGATGCAGCTCTCCGGCGACCTGATCGCCTCGTTCTTCATGGGCGGGTTCCTGCTCGCCGCAGTGGCCACGCCGATCGCGTACTTCGGCGTGTTCAGGCTCGTGCGGGGCTACCGCCGGCTGCGCGGCGAGCCGGAGGACGGCGCGAGCGACAGCACCTGCCCTCGCCTGAGGAGCGCCTTGCGCAGGGACTCGTAGTCGACGTCCTGCACCGCCCGGCGCCCGTCCCAGTACAGCTGCGCGGCGGCCGCCCCGGCGGCGTGGCCGAGCGCGAAGAACGCCGGCTCCATGCGGATCGACCCGAACGCCATGTGCGACGCCGAGAGGCACACCGGCACGAACAGGTTCCGGCACTCGCCGCGCTTCGGCACGATCGCGCCGTAGTCGATCGGATACGGCCTGAACGGCCTGTACGGCATGCCGGGGGGATTGGCGGAGTAGTCCTCCACGTTGCCCTCGTTCTTCGCGAAGCCGTCCGCGTCCACGTACCGGCGGACGTTGTGGGAGTCCATCCCGTACGCCCCCATCGCCACCGGCCGCGGGGCCGTGGCCTTCCCCCGGCAGTTGTGCTCCGTCATCACGTACTCGCCGACCATCCTGCGCGCCTCGCGCACGTAGAGCTGGCGCTGCCAGCCGTCCCCGCGCTCGCCGACGAACTCGTCCCTGCACGTGCCCCAGCGCGCGACCTCCTCGCGTATCTTCGCCGGCACGCGGGGATTGTTCGCGAGCGTCCACATGAGGCCCTGCTGGTACCTGAGGTGCGCCTCCTCGATCTTCGCGCGCTCGGCGTAGGACGCCTCCGGATAGTTCCAGCTGCCGCCGATGAAGTCCGTGGAGAAGCCGCAGCGGTTGTTCGTGTCCGACTTGCGGTTGGGCATCGGAGAGTGGAGCCAGGGCTCGCCGTTCCTCGCGACGGGCGTGGGCTTGAGGTCGTCCTTCTCGAGGTTGCGCAGGAGGAGCTCGTAGTCGAGCTCGCGGTAGCCCTCGGGCTTCCTGAACGGAATGCGGTTCTCGGGAACGTCCGTGAGGCACATCCGGTAGCAGTATGCCTGCACCCGGCGGTCTCCCGCGCCGTCCGGCTCGGGGCAGTCCGGCTCGACGCCCGGCAGGAGGCCGGAGGACGGGTCGCCGGGCCGCACGTACGCGCTCACGCCGGGCGCGATCTGGTGGTTCTTCATCAGGCCGCGCTGTATGCCGCCTATGGTCTCGCCGTACACCTCGTTCCCCTCGCGCCCGACGGTGTACGAGACGCCGGCCGCCGCCATGAGGTCGCCCTCGTAGGTGCAGTCCATGAAGTAGTCGGCCCTGTATACGGAGCCGTCCTCGAGGCGGATCGAGTCTATCCTGCCGTCCTTCATGGCGACGCCTCCCTTCGAGCGGTCGAGCCGGGCGTTCGTCCTGACGGATATCCTCCAGTCCCTCATCCAGAAGTCGAGCACCGCCGCGGCCGCGGACGGCTCGAAGGTCCACATGGAGTCCTCGCCGCTTTCCCAGCAGGTCCTGCCCCTCGGACGGTACTCCGACCTCTTCTGCCACTTCCACGAAGAGTCCTTCTCGTAGTAGGCCTTGACGTCCCGGTAGAACTGCCTGGCGAGTCCGCCGAACGCGGCCTTGCTGCCGATGTCGGTCTGGCCGAGCCCGCCCGTGGTGAGGCCCCCGATCTTCGGGGACGGCTCGAGCAGGATCGGCTCCATGCCGTTCCTGCGCGCCTCCACCGCCGCGGCGATGCCGGCGGGGGTCGCCCCGTAGATGACGAGCTGGTGGCGGTCGCCGTTCCATATCCCGATCGCCTTCTCGACGAGGTCGCACGCCTCCAGTAGCTTCGCGCGGTGCGGCTCCCCGTAGGAACGCGCCCAGGGCGCCATGAGGAAGCCCTTCACGTGGGCTCGGTCGAGGTGGGCCTTGGCGAAGCGCACCAGCACCTCGAGGTTCCGGGGCTGCTGGTAGTTGCTGGCGCAGAGGATGTCGTCGTATCCCGCCTCGTCGAGCTCGAGGAACCCCAGCGGGCCCGCCCAGGCCTCGGGCCAGTCGCGCTTCTGTATCTCGGCCTCGTTGCGCACCATGTTCTGCAGGAAGAAGTAGTGCCAGTTGGACTGCATCACGCCCTTCGGCATGTGCTCGAGGAACTCCCTGTGGTGCACCCAGTTGACGTCGCTCCAGCACCAGGCCTTCGAGCCGTTCCTCTCCACCTCCTTCACGTAGAAGAGGAAGTCGTGCCACCAGAGCTCGCCCTGCCGCGCCACCACGAGGCGGTCCTTCCTCTGCGCGAGCATGCGCTCCTCGTCCATCCCTATGTGGAACAGCCTCGGACGGTCGAAGATCTCGCAGACGTCGCGGATGAGGTCGGCGCAGACCCTGTAGTACGCGGGCGACGACACCATCCTCGAGTAGTCCTTGAGCCAGGCGTCGTGCTTCGCGGAGAAGTTCAGCTTCGGTATCGGCTCGAGGCCGAGCGCGCGCAGCCGCGCCAGCTCCCGCCGCATCTTCTCCGGCGACCAGCTCCCCTCGACGGCGAGCTCCGGGTGGCTCGGATAGACCATGCCCTCGCCCAGGTCGATCAGGATCGCGTTCACGCCCTTCCTGGACGCGTATTCCGTGACCTCGCGCCAGAGCGCCTCGTCGGTCCTGTTGCGGTCCGCCGCGTACCTGTCGGCCTTGTCTGGCTCCGGCTCGCCCCAGAGCGGGGCCTCCGCCCACATGTTGTGGCCGAGCTGGAGCATCAGCCCCCACATGAACTCGTCTCTCTCTGCGCGCGCCGCCAGCGAGAGCGCCGCGCACGCCGCCGCGATCAAAGTCCTCTTCATTTCACCTCCTCGATCATCCGCGCGCGGAAGCCGTCGAGGTCGCCCCGCGTGAAGCCAAGCGAAAGATAGTAGCCGTAGATCTTCTCGGCGAGCGTCGCGCCGGGCAGGGCGTCGACCGCCTCCACGAGCGCCATGAGCCACGAGTAGTGCCGCCCGTCCACGCCGCCGCCGGCGATGAAGCTCATCTCGTAGTCGCGTATGAGGTCTTCCTGCGAGACTCCGAGAAGGCCGTTCAGGAGATAGGCGAGGGTCCCGGTGCGGTCCGTGCCGCCGATGCAGTGGAACACGATCGGGTAGTTCTCGCCCTTCGCGAACACAGAGAAGTTGAGCGCCTGGCACGCGCGGCCGACGGGCGCGACGCACCCCTGGTACCCGCTGACCGTCTCGTAGTGGAACCAGTTCACGTCGCGGCCTATCGGCGAGAAGAGCATGCCGAACGTCTCCCAGTCGCCGCGCAGGTCGAGGTCGCTCCTCGCCTTCAGGTCGTTCACGAGGTAGTCGCGGTCCGCCGCGCTGAGGCGGTCCGTGCCGGGCCCCTGCGGCGGCGTCTTGATGAGGCGCAGGAAGTTCGGGTCTATGCCGTTGCCGCGCCCGAGCTTCGCGGCGTAGTCGCGGGACAGCCGGAGCGAGTTCCTGCCAACGCCCGCCCCCGCGAGCCTGCCCGCCTTGAAGAGCTCGACGATTTCGTCGTACGTGTAGTAGACGCTCTTCGCGTTGTTGTTCAGCCCGCCGGTGCGGAGCGCGAGGCCCTGCCTCACGCGCCGGCCGTCCACCGTCCGCCATCCGCCGAGGTCGCGCGCGTTCGCGACGCCGTCGAACCTCACGATGCGCGGGGCGCGGTCCTCGGTGAGGAAGCGGCCCGCTGCTGTGGACTTCCCGTCGGACACCGTCCAGGTCCACTCGCGGCCGACCTCGAGCCGTCCCGTGACCGTCGCCGAGAGCCCCGTCACCGTGGAGGCGTGGAACACGCGCCCGTCGCTCCTGCGCACGACCCTGAGCTCGTACACGCCGTCCTTCGCCCCGGTCCAGGCGAACTCGACCGGCTTCGCCCCGCGATGCGCCTTGAACGTCCGCTTCTCGGCCTTCGAGAGCCTTTCCGCGTTCTTCCGGCGCTCGGCGCGCGGCATGTCGAGGAACGCCCTGACCTCCGGCCAGAGCTGCTCCACGACCTCGCCATCCTTCGGCGAGACGAGCCTCAGGTCCGCCACGGCAACGCCGGGGAGCAGGGCCAGGGCAATCAGCGAGAGCTTCTTCATCCAGTGCATCCTTTCAAATGTGCGTTCACCAGTGCCGCTCGTCCGAGAAGAACATGAACGCGTTCACGCCCGTGAGGTCCACGCCGACCGTGCGGTGCATCCCCCTGGGCCGCCTGAGGTCGAGCCGCCAGAGCCCGTCACCCCCGTCCCCCTGGAACCGACGGCTGTCCGTGAGCAGCGGCAGGCTCCAGGCCTCCCTGCCGTCCGGACGGAAGAGCGAGCACGCCGCCCGCTCGTACGAGTCCGCCGACACGAACAGCGAGAAGTCCCCCCGCGCCCGGAAGTGCAGCGACGAGCCAAGCCCGAACCGGACGGCCTGGGTGACGATCTCCGAGGCGATCGGCACGTTGGCGGCGAGGAAGCGAAGCCCCTGCCGCCCCGCATCGACGTCGATCGCGTAGAAGCCGGCCCGCTTCGGCCTGAAAGTCAGCTCCGCCGGCTCTTCCGAGTCCGGCATCGCCAGGTACGTGCACTTGTCCCCGCCGTATCCCGTCACGAGCATCCGCCTGAGCGTGAGCGGCCTCTTTCTGTGGAGCCTCACGTGCTGGACGCGGATGCGCACCTCGCGGGCCTTATCCGCGTAGAATACGATGCGGTGCCTCCCGCTCGCCACCACGCCGCCGGTCGAGCGCATCTCGCCTGGCGCGGGATCGACGACCCGGGCCCCGCGCCGGTCGAACGCCCCCGCCCTCGGACGGGTCGGGCCGTCGGCCGGCTGCGGCGCGATGGCGGCGCGGAAGCCGGCGTCCAGCGCAATCCGCTCCGAGCGGCCCGCCGTGACAAGCGTCAGCGCGCCGGAGAAGTCCCGCGCCCCGCGCCCGGTGTAGTCGGTCCTGCCGGGCGTGATCCACGGCCGCGCGACCGGCCGCGAGATCGAGACTCTGCGGAACTCTACGCCGTCCGTGGGCGGCGTGTCGGCGAGGCGGATGGACGTCGAGACGTCGGGCGCGTTCGTGTTCGCCGCGCAGCAGTCGACGAGCCGCACGCCGTCGAGCACGATCCGCGCGGAGTCCCCCGGCTTGTCTATCAGCAGGATCCCGGAGCCGCGGCTTCCCTCAATCGTGCAGTCGCGCAGGACGACCTCGCCGCCCTTCGGCAGGTCGTCGTGCTTCGCGCGGCTCTGCTGGTACTCGAAGCCGTTCACGTTGCCGGTCATCGTGCACCGCTCGAGAAGCGCCGTCACGGGCGGAGTCTTCGAGTTGAGGCTGCCGACGTAGAACTCGAGTCCGCGCCCCGCGTTGTTCTCGAAGCGGCAGTCGCGGAACACGATGCCGCTCAGGGGCTCGTGCGGATAGTTCGGCTCGACGTCCACGCCCGACTCGGGCGGCGTGCCCCTGGTGTTGGAGAACACGCATCCCCGCGCCACGAAGTTCGAGACGCAGATTATGCTCAGGCCCTGGCGGTAGTTGCGGTCGCACGCCACGTCCACGAGCGTCACGTTCTCGGAATTGCGGAACCTGCCGTCCTTCCACGAGCCGCCCACGAACACCCCGTCCCCGCCGGACTCCGCGAGCGTCAGGCCCTCCACCCGGAAGTCGCGCACGCCCCTCAGGTTCAGGCAGTGGCGATGCTCGCTGTGCGCGTAGGGCGGCTTCGCGTAGGCGTCGCGCTCCATGCGGATCGCCGCCCCGTAGCCGGAGAGCGTTATCCCGTCGCAGTCCCAGAACGAGAGGAGGCAGGCGTCGTTGGAGCGCGTCGAGCGGAACTCGCCGGGCTTCGCCCGCACCTCCACGCCCCTCTCGAAGCGTATCGTCCTGGCGGCGAGCCCCCTGAAGGAGAGCGGGCCGCAGACCCAGGGCCCCGACGCCCTGTCGACCACGACCTCGTCGGCGTCGCTCTCGATCGCCGCCCTGAGAAACGCGGTGGAGTCCGCGGCGTCGAAGCCGAAGTCGGAGACCTTCACGGTCTTCGCGCCAAGCGAGGGGCCGAGCGAGACGGCCGCGACGCACGCGCAGATTCCGGCAAGCCGCTTCATGGCGTCCCCTCCCATCACCTGAACAGGATCACAAGGCCCCTTGAATGGACGGATATCGACTTGCCGTCGTCCGCCAGCCTTATCGCCTTCTTGGTGGACTTGCCGTTCAGCGTGAACGAATAGCTATCGGGAAGCGCGACGCCCGTGAAGTCCACGTCGAACGAGAAGTCGCCCCGCCCGGTGCCGTCGACGACGTCTATCACGCCGCCTTCCGCGAGCGCGAATCCCGCGAGGACGCCCATGCCGTCCGAGTCCACCGAGACCTTCGGCACGGCGATCGTACCGCCTTCCGCGCGGAGCGCCGCGCCCTTCGCCGCGGAAACGGACGAGATGGCGCCGAACGCCGTCGCCGCGCCTTTCGGCTCCGCGGTGATCTCGATGCCCGGCTGGGCGGCGGACGATTCGGACCCGAGCGCCACGCGCTTGAACTCCCACATGTTTCTCGTCGTTGGATAGGCCTTGCCGCCGTTGCCGTCCACCTCGCTCCAGTCGCTCACGCGCTCGCCTATCAGGGTCCAGTCGCGCCCGTCGACGCTGCCGTAGAGGCGGACCTCCCGCGCGCCTCGCCCGTTGCTGGTCCCGTGGCACCAGTCCCAGTACTTTGCCGCCGGCGAGCCGCTCCCGAGGCGCATGATCACGGACTTCCCCGTAAGCATGCCGGAGACGCTGCTGTTTTCCCCGTCGAAGAGATTCGAGAGGGGATAGTAGTAGTTGCCGCCAGAATACGACCTGAAGCCTTCTTCCTCAAGTACCGACGCCTCGTTCGGCGCAAGGTGGCGGACCGCCTCCCCGCCGAAGAATCCAAGCGTCCTGACCGCGGGCACGCACCAGTGGTTGTTGCCGCTCTGCACGTCCGAGCAGCCGTTCGTCATGCCGGCGTTCAGCCGCCTGCCGTCCTCGCCGTAGAGCGCGAGCTCCGACATCGCCACGGTAAGGCCCTTCGAGCCCGTCTCTCCGTTGTCGTGGCGGGAGACGACCTCCCATCTGAACCAGGTGAAGTGCGGACGGGAGAGGGTGAGGCTTCCCGCCTCCGCCCGGACGCTCCCCGAGAACGTGCTCTCCCCGCCGACGCTCCAGGCGCCGCCGCCCTCCTTGCGGAGCGAGAGCCGTCCGCCCGCGCCGTCGCGGACGTCGCACACGACGCTTTCCATCGCGTTCGATCCGCCAAGCACGAGCGTGGAGTCCCCGCTGCGGGCCGGAAGCACGCTGAAGCCGGAAAGGCGAAGAAGCCCCGTTCCGTTGTTGAGCACCGCTCCTACGCCGTCCACGACGAATCCCCTCGTCGTGGAAATGCAGTTCGTGGAGCCGACGTACTCCAGGTCGCCGCGCGTCGAATCTCCGCCAAGGACGATCGCGTAGTCGACCCTCCTGTCTTCCGACGGCCTGCCGGCGAAGTCCTGGTAGAGGTTCGTGGACTTGCCGAGCGCGGAGTTGACGTTCGTCTCGGCGATCGAGTCGAACGCGAGCGTCCCGTCCCTGACCTGCCACACGCCGGTCATGTTGCCTTCCGCGTTGCTGTTGATGCGCCACTTGCCGGTCCCGCTCTTCGTAATGCAGATGCTGTAGTTCGTGCCGAGCGTGCTCCTCGTCTCGATCACGCCGTTCATCACGCATTCCGTGCGGTTCGAGCCGGTTATCACGAGCCTCGCCAGCGAGTGGTTCGCCGTCGTGTAGCTGCTGTTCCGAAGCCCCCACACGCCGTTTCACACAAGCCCGCCGTCCGCGCCGGCGTCGATCACGCTCGCGCAGTCCTCGGACGGATTCCAGATCCGGAAGTCCTTGTCCGTCGTCTCGCCGCTTCCGAGATAGAGGATCGCGCCGCCATTGTCCTTCGCGTCGAACTTCTCGGCATGGCCGATCGACGAGGGATGTTCCAGCGACGATCCGTCGACGGACGTTCCCTTCATGCCGAACTTCCGTATCCCAAGGCAGCTGTGGACGCCGTCCGCGCCATGTCCGTAGTTGTACTTCAGCACCACGGAGTCCGCGCACAGCACGCTCTCTTCGCCGAGAAGGCTGAGCGCGCCGCCGCACGTAAGGCTGTTCATGCCGGACAGCACGCCCGCGAAGCTGCCGCCGTTCACGCGCATCTCGCACAGCGCCGAATGGTCGTTCGTGACGACGCCGTCGCCGTAGAGCCGCGCGATCCTGTTGGCCTCGAGGCTCTTGCAGACGTTGCCGGTGAAGAGGACGCCGGGGCTGCGCACCGTCACGACGCCGTAGTACGCATCGACCGTCGAGACGGTCTGCGGGAACTTCAGGACGCCGTCGAGCGCCTCGACGTTCGTGTAGTAGTCGTAGTTGCCCGAGGATTGGCCGACCTTGCCGACGGCCATAAGGTCGAGCTCGCCAGCGCCGCGCTTGACCAGAAGCCCCAGAGGCTTCGAGAGCGACCCCGCGATCGCGCAGGAGAATTCGAGCTTTCCGTCCGCCGGGACCGTGACGTCGATCACGGCGCCGTCGCCCTCCGGGACGATGCGGCCGACGCCTCCGAAGACTTCGCAGCTTCTCCTCTTCGCCTCGTCCGACGAATCGTATTCAAGGCGGATCGTGACATTGTCGGGAATCGTCACCGTGTCAGCTGCGCCGGGGAGCGCCGACGGGGCCGCCCCGCCAACGCTGTAGTTCTGCACATTGGCCCAGTCGCCGTCGCCCCGGGCATTCGTCCAGGCATAGTCTGCCGCCGAAAGCGAAAGCGCCTGTCCGACCGCAATGACAATCGGGAGTGTCCAATGTGGTGCCATCGCCAATCCAGCAAATCTCATATCATGTACCATGAGGAATCCACCTTTCGCTTTAACCCGTGTCGGCACAATGCCCAACGAAAATGCCCTCATTGTACCACATGCGCCGCCGGTCGTCTCCCCCCCCCAAAAAAAACATTGGGGGCGTAAAAAGGCCGGAAGAAAGATGGTAGAATATGCGCCAAGAACAGCACATGAAACTGCCGATCGCCTAAGGAGTTGTAAAAGAATAACTTCTACAGTTTTGCAACTCTTTTGCTTTCACCTGCGAACCGCGTCAGCCGTGTCCCTTCTTTTGCACGAGGTGCGCTCATCGCCATCTTTGCCTCGCTCCTTGTCGTTCGTGCGCAAGTCCCTGCCCATGCCCTTCCTCGTCGTCTGCGAGCGGCTTCCATTCCCAGATGGCGGAATCAGAAATACTCGCGGACGG
>CAVERN010000013.1:0-20438 GCA_963618095.1 bacterium
CCGTCGGGTCGAAGTAGTCCTCGGCGAGCCACGGGTCGTCCATCATGTCGAGCGGGTGCGGCCCGGGGAGGACCGTGCCGGCCACGCAGTCCGCGCCGAGGGCGCTCCACGTCTCGTTCGTGAGCAGAACGTCGAACATCTGGAGCCGTCCCTTGCCGCCCGTGCCGTACTCCACGAACACGGCCTGCGGCGGAGTCGCGTCCGTGCCGAGGTCGCTGCGGAGCGCCCAGGTCACGTAGCCGCCCGAGCCGGAGGTGAGGAACGCGTGCTCCTCGTTCGGGTTGTAGCCGGCCTGCTCGGGGTCGTTCTGGCGGTAGACCGTGGGCGTGGTGTCCGCCGTGATCACGCCCGTGCCGCGCGCTGGCGCGCCCGGCTCCGTGCAGACCACGTCGTAGGCGATGCACGACTCGCCGTGCACGCGCTCGAGGCACGTGGCGACGGCGAGCAGGGACGCCTGGAAGGACGTCTCGAGGTCCGTCCCCTTGCGGAAGGTGTAGTAGCCCGTGAGGCCGCCCTCGCTGCCCGTGAGCACGTCGAAGCGCGCAGAGGCGACGTCCTCGTCGGAAAGCGCCCTGGAGCGGAACGCGAGCTCGGCGACCTGGCGCCCCGGGGCGACCTTGACGCCGGGCGGCGCGTAGTCGCTGTAGCCGAGCATGTTGCCCGCGAGGAACCCGCCGAGGTCGGCGCCGAGCGAGGGGTCCTCCGCCTCCGCCACGCGCGCGCCGTCGACCAGAAGCCTCGCGCCCGTCGCGTCGAACGCGACCGCCAGGTGCGTCCAGGCGTTGGACGTGCGGAGCTTCGGCATCGGCGCGGAGAGGAGCGGCGCGCCGCTGCGCCGGACGACGAGCGTCTCGCCGCCCTCGATCGCCATGGAGAGGACCGGCTGCTCGCCGCCGGCCTCGTTGTCCAGTCCGAGCGCAAGCAGCTGGCACGGCGCGTTGGTCACGGCCAGCTCGTCCGCCGCGTACACGGTCGGGCGCGTCCACAGCGAGACCGTGCCCGCGCCCGACGGGAAGTAGATGCGGTCGGCGAGGATCACCAGGGAGTATTCGTCGTCGAAGTACGCCGCGCCGTTCTGCTGGTAGACCGTCTCGTTCGCGCTGCCGCGCTGCGAGGCTATGACGATCTGCGGCATCTCGCCGTCCTCGGGCCAGACGGGCGTGTAGACCTGCGGCAGGACGGGCACGGAGACCTCCGCCGGCGCGTCGTCCCCGAGGTCCGCCCGCTCGCTCCACCACACCTCGATCGGCTTCTCGTCCGTCGCGATCGCGTAGATGGACGAGACGAGGTTCGTGTTCGAGTCCGAGTCTGCGGAGACGTCGCTCGTCGTGGACGACGTCTTCTCGTGGTAGAGGTTGGGGTCGTACTGCCTGCCGGACGCGGCCTTGTAGACGTAGCCGGGCTCGTCCGAGTCGGCGCGGGTGAATGTCATCCCGACGAGCCCCGAGCGCGAGCCGGCCCTCAGGGTCAGCTCGCGGCCGACCGCTATGCGGGAGGAGGCGAGCGTGTAGAGGTTCGTGTCGCTTCGCAGGACGGAGTGGATCGGCAGGAACCAGATGTTGTCGTCCGCCGTCAGGCGCAGGAGCGAGTAGCCCGCGCCCGTCGTGTAGAACGAGTTGTCGCCGCCGACGGCGACCGCGTGCCCGTCGGGCTCCTGGTACTTCTCGAGGCTCGCCGAATACGACGTGTCGATGTAGATCTTCGCGCCGCAGTCGAGCGCCCCCTTCTCGTCCTTCAGGTCGCCGCGCACGTAGATCTGCGCGTCCTCGGGCCAGTCGCACTCGTACTGGTCGTACTCGAACGGCCACTGCACGTTCATGGCGTCCGTCTCCATCCAGTAGATGGACGCGAGCCAGCGCGCGCCGACCGTCGGGCGCAGCGGATAGACGTTGCCGTTCTTCGGCGAATGGGAGTACGTCCCGTTGTGCTGGTAGAGGTAGTCGCCGCGGTCGTCCGTCGAGTCGCCGATGCCGGCCGAGACCTGCGCGGTGAGCCCGTCAGTGGAGTAGCCCTGGCCGTCAGGCCTCAGCGCCTCGCCGATAGTGCCCCTGAGCGGCGTCGCCTCGGGGCTGCGCACCTCCACGACCTGCACGTGCAGGATGTTGTCGTAGTTGCCCGTGTCGTAGTACACCATCACGCACTGGCCGGAGAGCCGCCCCGCCGCGCACAGCGTCTGCGACGCGGGGTCCACGTAGAGCCCGCTCACGACCTGCCTCTCGGTCACGGTCTGGACGCTGCCGGAGACGTTCGTGACCACGCCATAGCGCAGCGTGAGCAGCTCGTCGTTGCCCATGAACTTCACGAACTTGCCGGCGAGCGAGATCTTCGGCCCGTTGTAGGGCGAGTCGGTCCAGTAGACGCGGCGCGGACGGCCCGAATAGCTCATCGCGACGACGTAGGCCAGCTTGTTCGTGGAGCCGTCCTTCAGCACCCACTCGAACTGCCTGTTGCCGCCGGAGACCACGTAGACGCACGGGTCCGCCTCGTCGGGGCTGAAGAGGAACCCCTTCGCCCAGTCCTCGCCCTGCCGGGCCTGCCAGTTGTCGTACGTCGCGCTCCAGTCGACGTCGCCCGGCGCGTCCAGGCGGTCCGAGAGGTAGTACTCGGGCTTGGCGCGCTCCCAGGAGAAGCCCGCCTCGGCGCTCGCGACCTGGTACTGGGCCCCGCCGGGGACGGCGCTGGTCGACGTGGCCGTCCAGGCGGCATAGCCGGCGGTCGCCACAAACGCGTCGTTCGCCTGGAGCCAGGCGTTCTGCGACGGGTCGGGCGTGTCGCGTATCGTCGCCGGCAGAGGCGAGCCGAGCGTGAACGTCGGCGGCTCGGCCGCGGCCGCGGCCATCGCCGCGGCCATCTGCAGGACGGCTATGAGTCTTTTCATGGCAGGCCCTCCATCGGAGTTCGAGCTCGTCTCACTTCTTCATTATGAAGCAGAGCGCGTAGTATGGCGGACGGTTCTCGTGCGACTCGTTGCCGCCCGTCGCCTCGGTGTCGAACGAGCGGTCGTTGCCCGAATAGTGGCGGCTGAAGTCGAAGAAGTAGGAGTTGTTCTTCCAGGCCGCCGCGAGGTCGCCCGCCCTGGCGTCCACGCGGTGGGTGTGGCTCGGCAGCTGGGCGACCGTCAGCGCGACCGAGGCCGCGCCGCCCGTCGCGTTGACGGAGTAGCTGCGGCCCGCGCCCACGATGAAGCGGTCCTGCAGGTCGGGCGTGCCGTTCCGGCCGTTGCAGAGCGCCCAGCCCGCCGGGATGTCGCCGGACGAGCCGCTCCACATCACGATGACGCCCGAGGGGATCACCGCCGACACGCCGTCTATCGTGATCGACGCGCCCTTGGGCATCTCCAGGCTGCCGCCAGAGAGGTTGAGCGACCCCGTCATCTTCGTCGTGCCGGCGAACGTCGCGTCGCTCGCGACCGACAGCGACCTGGCGACCACCTTCCCCTCGAGCGTCGTCTCGCCCTTGACCGACAGGGAGCCGTTCAGCGTCGCCTTGCCAGTCACGGTGAAGTCCCTGCGCGCGAGGCTCACGTCCTGCGCGAAGCTCGACACGGGAACGGCGAGGAGCTTCTGGCGCGGACGTATCTCGCCCGAGGAGTTGCTTACCTCGAGGCCGATGTACAGCAGCGCGTTCCCGTGCTCGGAGAGCACCTCCTCCAGCGTCGCCGTGAGGCCCTCGACCGCGCTCCCCGTGGAGTCGCCGAGCTCCACGTTGAACAGCCCGCTGTCGTCCAGATGCACCGAGGACGACCGCCCCCAGAGCGCGGTCGCCCCGTCGCCCGGCCCGTCGTAGAGACGGAACGTGATAGTCTGGTTCTTCTCCGCGACCGCCCCGCCCGTCGCGTCGCGAAGGACGCCCTGGTACGAGAACGACGCGCCGGCCGCCGCAAGCGCCGCAAGCCCCACAAGCCCAACGAACAGTTTCTTCATTCCGTCTCTCCCCTTTGTGTTTTCCCTAAGATGCAGTCTGCCGGCCGCGGCCTACTTCTCCGGCGTCGCGGAGCTGATGCGCTTCATGACGAACGGCCCGCGCGCGCGCACCGTGCCCTCGTGGCGGAGGCCGCCGAACTCCCACACGAGGTCGCCCCGGAGCGTCTCCTCCGGCTGCCACGCCGTGCCGGACGTCTCCGACCACGAGAAGTAGACCGTGTTCGAGATCGAGAACGACTCCGGCTTGACCGTGCCGGAGTAGTTGGCGAAGTCGTCCCCGCTCGGCGACGGCGTCGCGAAGTCGAAGCGCTTGCCGTCGTGCTGCGGATGCAGCGCGTGGCGCATCGGGTTCACGCCGGACGTCTCCGAGACGACGAACGGGAACGTCGCCGAGCGCCCGAAGACGCCGTCCGCCGCCGCGATCCTCACCTGGTCGGTCGGCAGGAACGCCGTCGAGACGCGGCGGGGCGAGAAGAGCGCGACGTCGCTCGGCTGCGAGCCGGATATGACGTGCAGCGCGTTGCTCGAGTCGCGCCCGTACCAGAAGCGCTGGAGGAGCGCCATGTTCCCCTCGCGGTCCACGACGAGCGGGAGGCGCACCTTCATCTTCCCGCCGGCGGCGACGTCGTAGATCCCCTTCACGGTCTCCACGCTCTCCACCACGTTCGTCACCCCCGTCTCCTTGTCGATCTCCTCGACGCTGTTCGTGACCTCGACCTCGCCTCCGACGAAGCTCACCTTGTCGAGCTCGGCGCTCGCGATCCAGATGCCCGTCGGCCACGCCGTCGCGGCGGAGGCCCCGCCGTCGCTCGTCGCCTCCACGGGGATGACCACGCGCATGCCGCTCCCGCCGTCCACGTCGGATATCACGAGGAGCGCGCCGTAGTAGGTTCCGGCCGAGGCGAGCCTCGTGCGGTCGAGCGCGACAGAGAGCTTCAGCGTCTCGCCGGCCTCCAGCCTCTTCTCGAACGGCGCGGACGGCGTGAAGTCCCTCCACGCCTCGGCCGCCGAGAGGGCGGTGGAGGAGTCCTTCGCCATCAGCCCCGGCGGGACGGGCGGGACGTCCTGCGCGTTCGCGGCCGAGCCGGCGGAGAGCGACACGCGCACGGTGCGCGCCTTCGTCCCGTCGTTGCGCACCTGGACGAGGCCGCTCGAAGCGTCCGAGCCGAAGTCCACGCCCGCGACCGGAGAGACGTTGAGCACGCCGCTCCAGTCCCCCACCTTCGTGGCGTCCATGATCAGCGCCTCGCCGGACGAGACCTTCGCGCCGCCGCCGAGGACCACCTGCTTCGGGGCCGCGGCGTCCAGGCCGAAGAACTGCCTGCACGTCGAGTTGCCGACGTCAAGCCCCTCGAAGTAGGCGGAGATCGTCGTCTCGCCCGACGCGGACACGCCCACGAGGTTCATCGTGCCGTCGTCGGCGCCCGACTGCGCGCTCGGATGCCACGTGACGCGGGGGGCGCAGGGGACGCCGTAGACCGTCCGCGCCGGCATGGCGTTCGTCGCGTAGCAGAGGTACACGGTGTTGGCGACGGGGGCCTGCAGCGACGTCGAGCCCCGGTCGCCGCGATGCCAGATGCGGTAGGCGCTCTTCTGGAGGCCCTCGCTCGAAGCGCTGCTGGAGTACTGCTTCGTCTCGAGGAAGGCCGCCTGGTCGTAGGCCGCCACGAAGTCCACCGGCCACTCGGCGAAGAAGTCGTCCGCCGACCCCTGCGGCGCGACCGTCAGGCAGAAGGCGTTCCACCCCTTCCTGAGCTCGACCCGCTGGGAGAACAGCACGCGGTCCGCCGCCGACGCGGCCGAGGCGACGGCGACAAGGGCCAAGGATAGAGATGGCGCGCGCACCGTGGCCGCGCAAGACCTGCGCAATGTGCAGAGCAATCCCAAAAACGCCATGGGTTCCTGCCTTTCTTCGTTTGTCCCCTATGCCCCCGCGAGTCCGTCGGACGCGGCGCCTCCCGCCGCGCTCCACAGAAAACGCCGCGTATTATACCACATCCCGGCCCCAGATTCGGCGCAGATACGCGAGGGCGCTCCTCAGGTCGTCGCGCCGCACGTGGCCGTGCGGCTCGAACACGCGAAGCACGTCGCCCTTCGCGAGGAAGGCGAGGCGGTGGAAGTCCACGCTCCCCCACCCGGGCTCCCGGTGGTCGTCGCACGGGCCCTCCACGTCGTTGATGTGCATCCCGCAGATCCACGGGAGAAGCTCCGCCGCCACGTGGGCGCTCTCCCCGGACCAGCCGTGGAACTCCCGGACCATCGCGTGGCCGGTGTCGAACCACAGGCGAAGCGGCGCCCCCCTGAAGCGATCCATCAGCTCGCGCGCCTCGCCCAAGCAGGGGAAGCCCTCCAGGCGCGGGAGGTTCTCGAGCGCCAGGACGAGGCCGAGCCTCTCGAGGTCCGGCCGCAGCCTGTCGAACTCCCGCGCGAAGGCGTCGAGGAGCCGGCGGCCCCTCCTGGCCCGCAGCCTGGCCGCCGTTGTGAAGAGCCCGCCGAAGAGGGTCGAGAGGCTCGCGTACCCGGCGTGGAACACCACCGCCTTCGCCCCGAGGTCCGCGGCGCAGGCGAAGGTCTTCAGGAGGAGCATCCTGGCGAGGGCCCGCTCGTTCTCGTCCTCCGAGCACAGCTGGTACAGCTCCGGGTGCCCGCTCGGCGCCCCTATCGGGACCGGGCAGTACGCGTGCACGCTCGTCACCGGCATGCGGTCGAGACGGCTCCTGAACCCCGCGATCTGCTCGGGCTGGGTGCAGAACCCGAGCTCAAGCGAGTCGAACCCGAGCTCCTCCGCCTCGTCCGCGATCTCCGCGCCGTCGCTCAGGCGGCGGTTGCTCCAGTTCGTGGAGAGGGCGAACTCCATCCGCGCTCGCCCCGTCACTGCATGGCCTCCAGCGCCGTGGCCGCCTCTTCCCAGTCCGCCGTGTACCTGTCGATCTCGAACTGGAGCGCGCGCACCGTGCGGTTCAGCTCCCCGAAGTTCGTGGTGGGCTTCGGGTTGAACAGCTCCTCCGAGGCGGCGTCCAGGCTCTTCTGGAGCTCGTCTATCTTGCTCTCGGCGAGGGCGACGCGCCTCTTGAGCTCCCGCACCTGCGGCGCGGCCTTCGCGCGCTCCGCGGCGCGCTGCTGGCGCTGCTCCTTCCTCGACGCGGAGGCCGGCGCGGCTGGGGCGGCCGAGGCCGCGGACGCCGCCGGCTGCGCCGCCGAGAGCCTCGCGGCGTCGCGCTTCTCGCAGTAGTAGTCGTAGCCGCCGGGGAAGGACCGCACCCCGTCGCGGGTTATCTCGAGCACGGACGTGGCGACGGCGCGGACGAAGTCGATGTCGTGCGAGACGAGCAGGATCGTGCCCCGGTAGGCCTGGAGCGCCTCCTGGAGCAGCCGCCTCCCGTCGAGGTCGAGGTGGGTCGTCGGCTCGTCCAGGAGCAGGAAGTTCGGCGCGGAGAGGAAGAGCCTCAGGAACGCCAGGCGTATCTTCTCGCCGCCCGAGAGGACGCCCGCCGGCTTCTCGACGTCGTTCTCGTCGAACCCGAACGCGCCGAGCTGGTTGCGGAACGCCTTCTCCGGGCCTCCGCCATGCGCGTCCCAGGCGTTCTTCGCGTTGCGGTAGACGGTGAGGTCCGGCGGGATCGTCTCCGCGAACTCCTGCGAGAGGTAGCCCGGCACGACGTTGTGGCCGAGCGCCGCCTTCCCGCCGGTCGGCCGCCGCACCCCGGCGATTATGCGCATCAGCGTGGTCTTGCCGAGGCCGTTGTAGCCGATCAGCGCGACCTTGTCCCCGCGCGATATCCCGAACGAGACGTCGTGCAGCACGTCCCTCTCGCCGTCGTAGGAGAAGCGGAGGCCCTCGCAGCGGAACATCTCGATCCCGCTCGGCGGCGGCTCGGCGAGGCGGAGGCGGCCGGACTGCGTGTAGCGCTTCGGCAGCACGATCCTCGCCTCGTCGATCTTGTCTATGAGCTTCTGCCTGCTCTGCGCCTGCGCAGCCTTCGTCGCCTGCGCGCGGAACCGGTCCACGAACCGCTGGAGCTGCTCCCGGTGGTGGTCCTGGTTCTCCTTGGCCGCCTTCAGGTGCTGGTAGCGCACCTCGCGCTCCCTCATGTACCAGTCCAGGTCCCCCTCGTACCTCGTGGCCGTCTCCGCGTCGACCTCCACGATTATGTCCGCGAGGGTCCGCAGGAGGTACCTGTCGTGCGAGATCAGCATGAGGGTGCCCTGATACTGCTTCAGGTACTTCTGGAGCCAGTCCACGGCGGGGAGGTCGAGGTAGTTCGACGGCTCGTCCAGGAGCAGCAGGTCCGGCGACGACGCCAGCACCCGGGAGAGCTCCGCCCTCATGCGCCAGCCGCCGGAGAAGGAGCTGAACGGCCTGCCGAACTCCTCCACGGAGAAGCCGAGCCCCCCGAGCGCCACCTTCACCCTCGTCTCCAGGTCGTACCCGCCCATGTGCTCGAACGCGGTCTGGACCTCGCCGTACTCCTCGAAGACGTCCTCCCCGGCGTCCATCCGCTCCTCGAGCGCCTTCATCCTCGCCTCGACCTCGCAGAAGCCCGGCACGCCGCGCACGGCGTACTGGAGGAGCGTCTCCTCCGGGAACTCCGGCTCGGGATGCTGGCGCGTGGAGCCGATCGTGGGAGACCCCTCCACGACCAGCTCGCCGCGGTCAGTCGAGAGCTCGCCGAGGACGATCTTGAAGAGCGTGGACTTCCCGCTGCCGTTCGGGCCCACCACGCCGACACGCTCGCCGCGATTGACGCGGAACGTGACGTCCGTGAGAACGTCCTGGTGCCCGTAGTGGACGGAGATGTTGCGGAAGTCGAGCATGGCGGCAGATCCGGCCCGCCTCGCGCGCAGGCCCTACCTGCCGGCGAGCTTTTCCTTGCGCATGTAGAAGCGCTTCGACGCCGTAGCGAGACTCTGCGCCTCCGGGAAGTTCGTGGCGTCCAGGGCCTTCGCAAGATCGTCGAGAAGCCCGCGCTGCCTGGCCGTGAGGCGCTGCGGCACCTCGAACACCATGCGGATCACGAGGTCGCCGGCGGACATCCCGCGCAGGGACGGCATCCCCTTGCCGCGCATCCGGAAGAGCTTCCCGTTCGGCGTGCCGGCCGGGACCTTCAGCGTCGCCACGCCGTCCGGCGTTGGCACGTCCACGGCCCCGCCGACTGCGGCGACGACGGGCGAGAGCGGCACGTTCACCGCCAGGTCGAGCCCGTCGCGCATGAAGATCTCGGAGTCGCGCACGCGCACGACCACGTAGAGGTCGCCGTTCTCGCCGCCGCGAAGCCCGCCGCCGCCCTTCCCAGCGAGCCTGAGGCGCGACCCGGTGTCCACGCCCCTCGGTATCCTGAGCGCGACCTTGCGCTTCGCGCGCGACTGCCCGGAGCCCCCGCAGCTCGGGCACGGCCTCTCGACCACAGACCCCTCGCCGCCGCACCTCGGGCACGTCTGGCGCACCTGGAAGATCCCGTTGCCGCGGATGACCGCCCCCCTGCCGCCGCAGGTCGGGCACTTCGTCCGCCTCGAGCCGTGCGCCGCGCCGGTGCCGCCGCACTCGTGGCACTGCTCCGGCACCGTCAGCTCGATCGTGCGCTCGCTGCCGAAGAGCGCCTCCTCGAAGTCGATCTCGAGGTCCATCGACATGTCGGAGCCGCGCTGGGGCGCGCTGGGGTCCGCCCTCCTCCGGCCGCCGCCGAACATCCCGCTGAAGTCGAACCCGCCCCCGCCCATCGCCCCGCCGAAGACGGAGTTCAGGATGTCGCTCAGGTCCACGTCCTGCGAATGCGAGAAGTCCCGCGAGAAGTCGAACCCGCCCGGGCCGAAGTTCACGCCCTGGTGGCCGAACTGGTCGTAGCGCTGCCGCTTCTCGGGATTGGACAGCACCTCGTACGCCTCGGAGGCCTCCTGGAACTTCGCCTTGGCGGATTCGTCCCCAGGGTTCCGATCGGGATGGTACTTCATCGCGAGCTTGCGGTAGGCGGACTTTATCTCGTCCGCGCTCGCGCCCTTCGCGACGCCCAGAACCTCGTAGTAGTCTCTCTTGTCCGACATATACTCACTTCCGGCGGAATCCGTCCGCCAAAACTCAGCCCTGCGGCCCCTTGCCCGACGAGACGACCACCTGCGCCGCGCGCAGGAGCCTGCCGTTCAGCATCCAGCCGCGCTTCGCCTCGGCGGAGATCCTGCCCTCCTCGACGGTGTCCGACGGCAGCGTCGCGATCGCCTCGTGGCGGCTGGTGTCGAGCGCCTCCCCCACCGAGTCGAACGGCTCCGCGCCATGGTCGCCAAGCGCCTTCAGGAAGCCCTCGTAGGCGAGCCTCACGCCCTTGACGAACGGATCCTCCTGGTCCTTCGCCTGGCTGAGCGCGATCGCCAGGTTGTCCGCCGTTGGCAGCATGTCCTTCACCGCCTCCGAGGCGGCGAACTTCACGAGCTCCTCGCGGTCGCGCGCCGTGCGCCTGCGGTAGTTGTCGAAGTCCGCAAGCGTCCTGGCGTACATGTCCTTCCAGTCGGGCTCGGCCTTCGGAGGCTCGCCCTCCGGGGGGTCGCCCGCCGAGGGCTCTCCGCCCCCGGCGGCTCCGGCCTCCGCGTCCCCGGCCTTCTTCGCGGGCTCGGCGGCGTCCGCCGCCGCCTCGGGCTCCTCGCCCCCCTCTTCTCTCTTCTCCTTGCTCATCAGTCAGTCGGAGATCGTGTTCTTCGCCTCGTTCACGCGCATCTTCCGGCCCATGTGCTCCATCTCGGAGTAGGCCGCGATGGCCTTCTCGGCCTCCGCGCGGTTCGGCATCACCACGAAGCCGAAGCCCTTGGACTTCCCGTTGTACTTGTTCATGACGATGCGCACGGACGTCACCTCGCCGTGCTTCTCGAAGAGCGCCCGGAGCTCGTCCTCCTTGAAGTCGTAGTTGAGGTTGCCCACGTAGATCTCCACGCTCCCGGCGGGGACCGGCTGGCGGGGCGGCGGATCCTGCCTCGGCGCGGCCGGCTTGCGCTGCTGCTGGCCACGGCCCCTCTTCTGGTCCGCCCCGCGGGACCCGCCGCATCCGGACGCGGCGCCCCTCTTCGTGAGGCGGCCCACGGCGAACCCCGCCACAAACGCGCCGCCTATGCCGAGGCAGCACTTGACCGCGCACGCCGCGGACAACATGAGTGCATTCATCTTTCCTGTCTCCTCTTTCCTTTTTTAGACTACGCCCCGAGAAACCCATCGAGCTTCTTGAGCCGGGACGGGTGACGCAGCTTCCGCAGCGCCTTCGCCTCTATCTGGCGAATCCGCTCGCGCGTCACGTTGAACTGTTTTCCGACCTCTTCAAGTGTGCGCGAAAAGCCATCGGTAAGTCCAAACCGATAGTCGAGCACCTGACGTTCGCGGTCGGTCAGCGTCGTCAGAATCTCCTGCAGCCTCTCCTTCAGCATCGCGTAGGCCGTCTGCTCGGACGGGTTCTCCGCGGACTGGTCGGGGATGAAGTCGCCGTACTTGGCGTCGTCCGAGTCGCCCACCTTGGACTGCAGCGATATCGGCTGCTGCGCCATGCGGTAGACCTTGCGGACCTCCTCGGGGGTCATGTCCATCTCGACGGCGAGCTCCGCCTCGAGCGGCTCCCGGCCGAGCTTCTGGATGAGGCGCTTCTGCACGCGCATCATCTTGTTGATCGTCTCGATCATGTGCACCGGTATGCGGATCGTGCGCGCCTGGTCGGCGATCGCGCGCGTCGCCGCCTGGCGTATCCACCACGTCGCGTACGTGGAGAACTTGTAGCCGCGCTTGTACTCGAACTTCTCCACGGCCTTCATGAGGCCTGTGTTCCCCTCCTGGATCAGGTCGAGGAACGAGAGGCCGCGGTTCATGTACTTCTTCACGATGGAGATCACGAGCCTCAGGTTCGCCTCCACCATCTGCGTGCGCGCCTCGACGCCGCGCCTGAGCACCGTGCGCAGCTGCTTGAAGTCGGCGAGGAACTCCTCGGGGAGCATCCCGAACGCCGCCTCGAAGCGGGCGAGGCGGGCCTTCACCTCCTTGATCTCGGCGACGCGCTTGTTCGTGCGCCGCTTGTCCTTGTTGAGCTTGGCGAGCCGGTCGCGCAGGTTTATGTACGGGAGGTAGAGCTTCTCGTCCGCCTCGTTGCAGAGCTGCTCGAGCACCTTCTGCTTGAAGTTGAGCTTGTCGAACACCCGGCGCAGGGACTTCCTCACGGAGTCGAGGGCCTTCCTCGCCGCCACCATCTCGGCCGACTCGGGGTCGGTCTTCGCCTTCACGAGGGCCACGTACTCCTGGTTCGCCGCCGCGAGCTTCGCGCCGATGTCCTCGAGCTGCCGCCTGAACCTCGGCAGCTGCGCCATGTAGGCGTCGCGGTTGTCGTCGTACTTGTCGGTCACCACCCGGTCGAAGCGCTCGTCCATGTGCTCGAGCTTGTCGAGTATCCCCTTGTACCACTTCGGCGCGAACGTGAAGCGGTTGAAGATCTCCTTCGCGCAGATCTCCGCCTCCTCGATCTTGCTGCAGATGATCTGCTCCTCCTCGCGCGTGAGGAGCGCCACCTGCCCCATCTGGTGCAGGTACATGCGGATCGGGTCGTCCATGGAGCCGGTCGGCTTGGTCGCCTTCTGCTCCTTGCGGGCGCGGTACGCCTCCACGTCGTCCATGCGCACGACGTCGATGTTCAGCGCCTGCAGGATCATGAGGTACTCGTCCACGGCGGTCTCGTCCTGCGCGGACTGCGGCACGGTCGCGTTCAGCTGCTCGTAGGTGATGTACCCGCCGTTCTTGTCGGCGATCTGGCGTATCTCCTGCACCACGGCCTCGCGCTCGGCGCGGCCGAGCACGCTCCTGCCCTTGAACGCGGAGATCGAGTCCGCGCTGTCGGGGTCGAACTCGTCGGAGTTCGAGGCCGAGGGCACCGAAGGCGGAATCACGCCCGCCAGAGCCTCGGCAAGCTGGTCGGCCGAGTTGTCCGCCTCGCCGCCAAGGTCGCCGTCCCCGTCCGCGTCGGACGCGAGACGGCTCTCCTGCCTGTCCGCCTGCTTGGCCAGCTCCTCGAGGTCGAGACGGCTCGCCTCGCGCTCCGCCGCGTCGTCCTCCTCCGCCAGAAGCGCGGCGTCGTCCGGCGCCGCCTCCCGCCCGGCCGCGCCGTCCTCGCCGACGACGCCGAAATCCATGAGGTCGTCGTCGGCGTCGTCCCCGGCAAGATCGTCCCTGGCAGGCGCGGAAGGCTTCGCCGCCTTCCTCTCCGCCTTCGGCTGACGGCCCTTGGCGCCCTTGGCCGCAGACTTGGAACCCGCACCCGCAACCTTCGCGGACGCCTTCTTGGCGCCCTTCGCCGACATGTTCTTCTTAACCGCCATCGCTTCTCCAGAGTACAATCCTACCATTCCCAAAAAGTCAAGCGACGAAGTATATCATACCTCGCCGCGAAAAGCAACGGGGAATTTCAGGAGAATTTTCAGGAGGCTGCAGCCCGGCTACTCGAGCCTGAACCAGCACGTCTCCCCGGCCACGAGGTCGAGCGAGAAGGCGCCGCCGGCGACGCTCTCCCTGCGGCCGCTCTTCAGGTTCGTGACCTCCGCCGCGAACGGCAGGACGAAGCGGTAGCGGCCTGGGATGACGCAGTGCACGGAGACGAAGCGCCCGTTCATCTGCACCTGCGCGCCGGCGTCCACCGGCACGTATCCGCCCGACTCCCTCACGAGGCGGTTGAAGTACTGCGGCGTGAGCCCCGCCGGCTCGCAGACCGCGACGGCGCGCCAGCCGGGGAGCCGACGCTCCGCCGCGGCCACCCCCGACCCCTCCACGAACCGCGCGCGCGGCACGACGCCCGGCCCCTCGCGCACCTCGAACCGCCTCGGCAGCCAGAACCCCCCGAGGCTCATGCCGAGATGGGAGGCGAGAAGCCGGGTGTCGTAGCCGCTGAGCATGTTCACGCCGAAGCCCCTCTCCGCCACGACGGCGTGGTCCGCGGGCGGGTCCCGCTCCACGAAGGAGAAGCCCGTCGCGTCCGCGCCCCCGGCGCGCCCGGCGCCCGTGAGGAACACGAGCGTGCGCCCGTCGCGCTTCAGCGCCTCCAGCGCCGCGCGGCGCGGCGCGTCGATCGAGTAGAGCGTGGAGAACACGACCGTGCGGTATCCCCTCAGCAGGCCCGGGTCGCGGAGGACGTCGGCCATCAGCCACGTGTCGTACGGGACGCCCGACTCCGCGAGGAGGTCGACCTGCGCGTCGAGCGACATCTGCTCGTCTATGTTGTAGTACTGGCCGGGCGTGTTCCGGAGGAGCACGCCGTCCTCGTCAATCACCAGGGCGGCGGACGGACGCCACCCCCTGTCGCCGGCGCGGTCCACGGACCTCTTCGTGGCCGCCACGGAGGCGATGTCCCCCGCGATCTCCGGCGGGTCGAACCACCCGCCCGCCATGTCGAGATACCACCAGCCCATGCGCTTGGCTATCATCTCGCCGGCGACCTTGCGGTTTATCGTCTCCCACATGGGGAAGTCCGTCGCCTGGCTGAGCCCGAGGACCCTCAGCTCCGTCTCTATGCCGTGCACGCCGCCGTACGTGCGCAGGTCGAACTCGTTGAGGAAGAGCTTGCCGTGCTCGTGGAAGGAGGCGATGGGCATCTTCGTGCCGATGGGCATGGCGGGCGTGCGCATCTCGTAGCTCGGCTGCGCGCAGATCACGTCGAAAGCGTCCGACACGAGGAAGTCCGAGATGTCGTACGTGCCGCAGTACGTGCCGCCGAACGCGCTCATGCAGTAGCGCACGAGGACTATGTCCTTGCCGAAGCACCGCTTCACGTGGCGCGCCAGGTCCTCCTGCATCTCGAACGGGGCGCGCTTGAGGAAGCGGTGGTAGTCGATCCACCGGTCGTCGACGCCCGGTCGAAGCACCTCCGCCCTGGAGTACGAGTCCGGCGGCTCGCTCCACAGGATCTTCCCGTACTTCCGCTCCTGCCAGGCGCGGAACCCCTCGCGGGCCGGCCTCGAGAAGTCCACGTGCCGGGGGGCGAACTGCGCGTCGTGGTAGCCCGCTATGTGCACTCCCACGATGCGCTTGGAGAGCCCCGTGCGCTTCAGCTCGTCGATCAGGAGCGCGAGGTTGCGCTTCACGTCCGCCCGCCAGACGAGCGAGTGGTAGGATATCCACGGCCAGCAGTTCTTCGGCATCGGCTTCTTGAGAAAGTAGCTGGCGTGCACCTGATGCCCGTACACGACCGTCCCGTCCATCAGCCTCCACACCTCGTCCGGATGCTCCTCGGAGTACTCGGGATACGCGTCGAGGCTCACGGAGAGCACGAACTTCGCGCCCGGAGCCGTCCTCATCGAGAGCCGCACCGCCTCCGCCGCGCCCTTCGCGTCGAAGCCGTCCTTCGTCCAGTAGCCGAACGCCTCCGGCGCCTTGCCGAATCGCACGTACAGGGACTGTATGTCGATGCCGGCCTCCGCCATCCTCCTGCCGGCGTAGAGGACCCTACCGGGCCGCGCGCCCCGCCCCTTGAAGAGTATCGGCGAGACCTCCCTCCCGTCCACGAGGAGCCTCGACAGGCCGTCGCGCCGCACGACCTTCGCGATGTGGTCAGGCTCCCGCGCGAGGTCAGCGTCGAACGACGCCTCGTCCTGCATCTCCGAGGAGCGGTCGACCGGCGCCACGCGCCTGGCGAACTCCCTCCAGCTCTCCTTCGCCGCGACGAGATCCTCCACGCCCCAGTTCTCCCAGCGGCTCTCGCTGCGCGCGCCCGCGACCACGATCGTCGGCACCACGTTCGTGCCGCCGTCCCCCTCCGAGCAGAGGTAGCGGCAGAGCTTGCGCTCCTTCACCCCCGGCGCCGTGTTGGCGAGATACTGCATCTTCGGCCCCCCGGGGCCGCGCCCGTCGAGCTTCGAGAAGTAGGCCAGGCCGCTGTGCCGCTCGCCGCGGAGCCGCAGGAAGCCCACGGCGTACAGCGGGTCGTTCGACACGCTCGACACGAACGCGAAGGACTGCAGCTCCGTGCCCTCGGGGAACGACAGCGCGTCCCTCGGGCGGACGGCGATGTACCCGAGCCCGTTCGTCTTCTCGATCCTGAGCCCGCGCACCCCGTCGCGCTCCTCCACCGTCACGGTGCCCTCGGCCCCGTCCTTCCGCTCCACGACGAAGCCGCTCGGCCAGCTGGAGAGGTCCGCCCGCCAGTAGACCTTCCCGGGGACCGGGAAGCTGCGCGCCGGATTGACGTTGTCCCACCCCGCCGTGACCGCCGAGGCGGCGGCCGGAACGACCGCGGCAAGCAGCGCCGCAACTCCGATCTTCATCTTCGCTCCTCCCCCCTACCTCACGGACACGACCAGTCCGTCCACGCGCGACGCGCCGATCAGCTCCGCGGACCCGCCGCCCGCGTAGGCGAAGGAGACGTCGCATCCGAGCGCGCTCTCGAATACGACCGAATACTCCTCCGACGACGGCCCGTAGGCCTGCTCGTCCCCGTTGACCGCCACCGTGAGCTCCCCGTCCCCATGCACGGCGAAGCGCAGCACGTAGCGGTGGACGCGGCCGTCGCCGTCGCGCGCCGCCGCGAGGGTGTCGCCGTCGGAGAGCACGACGGAGCGCGTGGACGACTCCGACGCGCCCGGCGAGGCCGCGCGCACCCTGAGCCCCCTTCCGAGGTCGCTCGCGTACCGCGCGCGCCAGTCCCCCTCGAGCGCGCCGATGTCGCTCCTGCCGCCGTTCGTGGCCCGCGGAAATCCCGTGAGGTCCGTCGCGAGCCCCGCAAGCCCCGGCACGGCGGCAGTGTACTCCGGGTTCGCGGCGTCGCACGCGCGGCTCCGCCCGCCGACCGGACGGTAGTCCGCGTCGACGGCCAGCTCCTCCGCCGGCGCCGCGAACGTCCCGTCCCCGGAGACGTCGGCGGCGAGGCACTTCTCCTCCGCGAGCGCGCAGCGGAAGAGCTTGCCGGACATCTCCTCGCCGGTCCATCCCAGCACGAGCGTGTTGCGCAGGGCGCCCGCCGGCTCGGTCGTGCCCTGTGCGACCTTCGTGACGTACACCCCGTCCGCGATCGTCGTGTCGCATACGGAGAACGTCGTGAACACGGCCTTCTCCCCCGGACGCGACGCGTCCTCCGCCGCGTCCGTGTTGCCGTACGTCAGGCAGCCGTTCAGGCGGCACTCCGCCGCGGCGGAGCCGCCCCAGCAGGCCCGGTTGTTCCTGATCACGCACCTGATCGCGTTCACGTAGCGCAGCGCGCCGCCGCGCCACCCGCCGCAGCCCTCGACCACGCAGTCCACCACCTCCGCGTTCTTGATGTAGTAGTCGCCCACGCCGTGGACGCCTCCGGCCGAATATCGGCGGTCGTAGTGCCCGTCGGCCTCGGAGGCCGGATAGAACGTGTAGCCGCCGCGCAGCGTGAAGCCCTCCACGCGCGCCTTCGTGGACGTGTCGCGCCCGTTGAGCATCACGCACCTCACCGCGCCCGCGCCGCATCCGGGCACGTCGTCGTGGGCGTCCGCCGATGCTTCGCCGACTATCGTGGTGGCCGCCGCGCCCTGCGTGGACCTGAGCGTCACGCCCGGCGGCACGACGACGCGGGACGGCACGTCCGCCGCGACGGTGACGCCCTCCCGCATCATCGTCCCCTCGTCGTAGCATCCCGGCAGGGCGTGCACGGTGTCGCCCTGCGTCACCGAGGTGTCCTCCATCACCGCCCGGAGCGTCCTTTTGGCGCGCCCGGGCGTGAAGCCGCTGTTCGCGTCGTCTCCGCCCTCGGCGTCCACGTAGAAGTCGGTCGTCATCACGGGCCTGACAGTGAGGCCACCCGCCGCAATCACCATCTCGGCCGTGATGGGCGTCGTCGCGTCGTCGAAGCACACCTCGACGCCGTTCACCGTGTAGCCCCGGCACGGACGCTTCACGCCGTCGGCGAGGCCGATCGAGAGAACGTCCTCCCCGACGAGCTTGTTCAGCCCCGCGGTCCCGCCCTCCAGCGCGAGCGCGCCGTCGGCGTCGTCCACCATCACGTGGGGGTCCACGGTCGTCGCGCACCCGGCCGTCGCGTGGCCCGCGGCGTCGTAGGCGACCGGATTGCCGTCGATGTCGCCGCACGCGTGCCGCCACGAGTTCGACGAGTAGGAGTTGAACGCCCAGTCGTCGGGAGAGCATACGCCCCCGGCGCCGAAGACCGGCGACGCCGACGTGTACGGATGGACCGTCGAGGGGACGAGAAGCGGGTCCGCCCCGGTGTAGGAATCCGCGGAGTGCCCGATGTTCTTCGTCTGCCATACGACGCACCCCTTCTGCGTCATCGCCGACTTGTACCGGTCCCCTCCGACGACGACCGAATCGTACAGCGTGAAGTTCTGCGAGAAGAGCGACCGGGTGCCGTCGCCAACGATGGTGCAGTTCAGGGCGCGCGAGCCGCTCGCGAAGTACCCGTAGTAGTCGCTCGACCTGGAGCGGCTGCCCGGCCCGAGCCAGCACGAGACGGCGGTTCCGTCTATCAGGGACACATCGGCGGAGCTGCAGGAGTCCACCCGGCAGCGCCGCAGGACGGACTGGTAGGCGACGCTCCCGTATGCGTGGCAGTTCGTGACGACGCAGTCCGAGAGCGTTCCGCCTCCCCGCATGGCCGCGCCATGCCCGGCCTGTCCGCTGGCGTTCGCCGTATAGCCCTGCGCGATGGTGAAGCCCTGCACCGCCACGTCGCTTCTCGAGACGTTCACGCAGCGCACCGCCTTCGGCCCCAGGCCTCCCGTGTCGGGATCGGGCTCGCCGAGCAGGAACGTCCTCTCAGGCCCGTCGAGCGCCACCACCCGCACCCGGTTCCCCGTGATGGAGAGACGGCTCCGGCCATAGTGCGGCGAACCCGAAGATTCCGTCACGCCGGTCGAGTACTCTCCCGCGAGCACGTTCACCACGACCGAGCTGCGGTCGTTTGCGACCGCCTCCTGGATCGTCCTGAATGGCCGGCTCGCGGAGCCGTCGCCTCCCTCGTCGGCGTCCGCCTTCACCCAGAATCCGCTCCAGTAGCTCGCCGTGTTCGTCACGAGAAGCCCCGCCGCCGGCGGCGGCATCAGCACCGCGGATCCGTCCGGGCGCGGGAACAGGCAGTCCCCTCCCGCCCGCTCGATCGCGCCCAGGCAGTACGCCGCCGTCCCGTTCGTGTACGCGTGGCGCAGGTTCACCTTCCACTGCACCGGGCGGTCGGATGTCGCGTACGCGTAGGCGCCAGAGACCGGGATCATCTTGCCGTTCCAGAGCGACCAGTCGGTGTTCTGGGTCATCTTCAGGAGAACCCCGCCCTTCACCTCGGCGGTCTCCTGCACGCACCCGGCGCAGATGCTCCCGCCAACGTCGATCGCGTTCCCCGCGAAGTCCCGGATTTCCGTGCCCTCGGGAAGGGCTATCGTCCCGTTCGTCAGCCACTTCGGATCTGCCGTTCCATCCGCGGGCCCGCCCCTCACCACGCGCCAGTCGCCGAGGGCCGGGGCGACGTTCGGCTTGGCGGCGTCTACCACGCAGCCGTTGACGACCGCCGCGGCCTTCACGCTCGAATCGGCGAAGTTGTTCGAGTCGAGCGCACGCCCGTTCCCCACCACGATGCATCCGTAGAGCGAGCAGCCTGCGCCGACGCCCGCGTACCCACCGTTCATGGCGACCGTGCAGTTCACGAGCACGCAGCTCACGATGGCGTTCACGCCGCCCGGCACGGGGTTGGACTCCACGAGGCAGTTCCAGAGCCGGGAGCCGTACACCGCGCCTCCGTTCACGTTCTTTCCTCCGGTCGGCGGGCAGCGGCAGCCCGCCACGTGGCTTCGGATCGCGGTGCCGGCGTAGACGCCGCCGCCGATGTTGGCGAAGCAGTTCGAGACGGCGCAGTCGACGAGATAGGCGCTCGCCGACCCGTCCGCCACGGCGAATCCGCCGCCGACGTGGTTGCCGGCCCAGTCGCCGCGACCTTCCCGCAGCGTGAAGCCCTCCACGACTGTCCCCGCCGTCCCCTCCCCCGAGACGCACACGCAGCGCACCGAGGCGTCCCCGAGCCCCTGGGCGTTGCCGTTGACAGGGGCGGGGTCCGCCGCCCCGACGATGTGCGTCACCGCCCTGCCGCCGGTGGAGACGAGGCGGACGCTCTTCGAGACGATCGCCACGCGGTTCGAATGCGACGTGCCGTTCCTCTGCAGCGCCATGCCGCCCTCGTCGTACGTGCCCGGCATGACCTTCACGGTGTCGCCGCTCGCCGCCCGGTCGACGGCGAACTGGATGGTCCTGAACGGGCTCGCCTCGGAGCCGCGTCCATCGGCGTCCACGCCCCCGTCGGCGCTCACCCACCACGTTGAGGGCTCGGCCAGGGCCGTGCAGGCCGCGACCGCGAGGGCCGCCAGCACCCCCGCGCGCGCGCCTCCGCACGACCGCGCGCGCAACCCCACTCCGAACGACATCCCGAACAACTCACGCATCGCCATGGCATCTCCCATTCTGGTGAAGGCCGTCTGGCCCGAAGACCACCTAGCCGAAATGCCGACAATATTACCATTATGGTTTTTTTTTTCAACCCAAACTTATAATCGTAA
>CAVERN010000014.1:0-20387 GCA_963618095.1 bacterium
GGGGGGGGGGGGGGGGGGGGGGGGTAAGCTCTCTGCCTAACTGCCACGAGGGGGAAGGAGCCCCGTTCTCATTGAACGGGTAGCGACGGAATCGGGAAATGATGAAGGAAGACTCAAGGAGCCATCTAAGGAGCCAGACCGGCGGGGACGAGACGCTGATGCGCGACATCTGGGCGGTCTATCTCGACGTAATGTCGACGCGCCTCGCTTCCGCGAGGGAGGTCTGCGGCAGACGCGACTTCGTGCATCTCGTGGACGTCTCTCGCGCCATCGTGAGCGACGCGCAGATGGTCGGGGACGCGGGGGTCGCCGAGGCGGGGTACATGCTTCTGAACGCGGCGAGGTCGTCGGACGGGGCCCTTGCCGACAGGATGATCGAGCTGCTGCGGTCGCTCGACGGGGAGAACCGGGGATGACGAGCCGGGAGCCAGTGACGGATGCCGAGCTCGACGGGCTGCTGTCGGAGCTGGAGGGGCGCCGCCGCGGCGGCGAGCGGCACCTCCGCCCGGCGCTCTGGCGCCTGACAATCGCCGCGACGTACCGCGTCAAGCGCCTGTGCGACTTCGTCCTGTCCCTCCTCGGCATCGTCGTGCTGCTGCCGGTATTCGTGGCCATCGCGCTCGCGATCAAGCTCACGAGCCGGGGCCCGGTGTTCTTCTGGCAGACGCGCGTCGGCCGCGACGGCCAGCACTTCCGCTTCTACAAGTTCCGCTCGATGTACATGGACGCCGAGGCGCGGAAGGAGGCGCTCGCCGGGCAGAACGAGTCGAAGGACGGCGTCATCTTCAAGATGAGGAACGACCCGCGCATCACGCCGGTGGGGCGGTTCCTGCGCCGGAGCTCGCTCGACGAGCTGCCGCAGCTCTTCAACGTGCTGATAGGCGACATGTCCCTCGTGGGCCCGCGCCCGCCCGTGCCGTCCGAAGTCGCGAAGTACACGCTCGAGGACCGCAAGCGCCTGAACGTGATCCCCGGCATAACGTGCCTCTGGCAGGTGTCCGGCCGCAGCGACATACCGTTCCGCCGCCAGGTGCAGCTCGACAAGGAGTACATCGCCTGCCGCTCCCTCCTGGGCGACTTCGCGATACTCCTGAAGACGGTGCCGGCGATCCTCACCGGGAAGGGGGCGTACTGAGGTGACGATCCTGGTCGTGCCATCGCCGGACGGGCAGTCCTGGTCGGAGACGTACTTCTCCGGCATGAGCCCGCTGCACCTCGGCGTCGCGGCGAAGACCTGGGCGGAGCACCTCCTCGACTGGTGCCACTCCGAGGGCGCGACGGCGGTGAAGGTGATGGACTTCTTCTACGACGAGGCCCTGCTGAGGGGGCATCTCTCGCGTCCCGAGCGCTGGGGCTTCCGCCTCTCCTACGAGGGCGCGAACGAGATCGCCTCGGAGGAGGAGGCGGTGCGCCGGAGCCGGGCGTTCGCCGGGGACGACGGCGACGTGCGCGTGGTGTGGGGCCCGGTGTTCCCGTACCGCGGCGGGTGGGTGCGCCTCGACAGCCTCAGGGCCTGGTTCGAGTTCAACTTCCGGGTGCTCGCCGACCCGGCGGACAGGATCCTGCCCGGCTACTCGGCGGAGCCCGGCGTCTCGGTCGGCGAGAACGTGATGGTGCGCACGCACGCCAGGGTGGAGAGGCCCGTCGCGCTCGGCGACAACGTGAGGATCGAGGACGAGGCGGCGCTCGAGGGGGACGTGATAGTCGGCAACGGCACCTTCGTGGAGCGGAAGTGCCGCCTCCGTCGGACGGTCGTGTTCTCCCACGGCTATCTCGGGCGCGACCTCTCGTTCGAGGGGAAGGTTGTGTACGGCTCCCGCGTGATAGACGTGGAGAGCGAGTCGTTCGTGGACCTCAGCGAGCCCGGCCTCTCCTCGCGCTTCAGGCACGGCACGACGATGCGCCCCGTGGACGTGTGGGAGTGGGCCATCGCGCTTGCGCTATCCGCGCTGATGCTCCTGCCGGCGGCGCTGCTGTGGGGGGTGCGCCGCTCCGCCTGGGGCTACAAGCTCTCCATCGCGCGCTATCCGCTGATCCTGCGCGCCGCGCTCCTCCGCAAGCGGCTCATCCGCCTCTCGGCGAAGGACGGCACGTGCGCCTTCCGCGCGTCCGACGCGATGTCCGTGCCGCGCACGGCGGAGGAGCGGCGGCTGGACGACATCTGGTACCGCTGCAGTCGCACGCCCTGGTTCGCGACGGCGGTTGTGGCGAAGGCGCTGCTGTACCGCCTCTGCGCCCCTGCGGGGCGCGAGGAGAGAGGGGGCGAGCGGTGACGCGGGACCTCGAGAGGACGTCCTTCACCGCGGTGCGCGACGCCGCCGCGGACGCCGCCGTGCGCGCCGTTCTGCCGGAGATCGCCGCCGCCGTGCTCGGCGCGGGGCTCCGTGGCTTCGCGGGGCTCGTGCTCGGCGGCGGGTACGGGCGCGGCGAGGGCGGCGTGGCGGAGGGGGGCGGCCTCTACAACGACCTCGACTTCTTCGTGCTGCTCGACGCCCCCGAGCCGGAGCACCCCGCGCTCGCGCGCCGGCTCGCGCCCGCCGCCGCCGAGTTCGGCGCGAGGCTCGGGGTGGACGTGGACTTCACGCTACGCACGGCGGCGCGGCTTCGCCTGGACGGGCGCCGGCTGATGGTGCAGGAGCTCCTGCGCGGGCACGTGCCGCTCGCGCCGGACGGCTTCGACCTCGCCGCCTGGTGCGGGGCGCCGCTCCGGGGGGCGGACGAGGTGCCGGCGGGCGAGGCGGCGCGGCTGCTGATGAACCGCGGCATGGGGCTCGAGCTCGCGCGCCGCCGCATGGCGGAGCTCGGCGGGAGGGCGGACGGCTTCGTGCTGAGGAACCTGAACAAGGCGGCGCTCGGCGCGGGGGACGCGAGGCTCGTCGCGGAGGGGAGGTACGCCTGGCGGCTCGACGAGCGCGAGGCGGCGCTCGGGGACGCGGCGTACTCGAGGGCGTGCGCGTTCAAGCGGCGCCCGAGCGCGGACCCGGCGGCCGTCGCCTCGTGGGACGAGGCGTACGCCGCGTGGGCGGCGGCGGCGGACGAGGTGTTCGCGCTGCGCGGCGCGGAGCTGCGGAGGCGCACTCCGTACCAGCTCGCGCGCTGGGTGGCGCGGAGGCGCACGCTCGGCGCCCTGGCGACGCTCGGGCAGGACTGCACGGTGCGGACGCTCGACGGGATAAGGGCCACGCTCGCGGAGGGCGTGCCCGCCTCCGTCGAGCGCGACTGGGAGGTGTTCAATTGACTGAGGAAGAGAAGAGCGAGAGCGAGGCCGAGGCGCTGCAGATGCGCCGCCTCAACGCCCTGCGCATCGTGGTGCAGACCGTGGCGCTGCGCTGGGCGTGGCCCACGCTCGCCGTCACGCTCGCCGTGGCGGCCGCGCTCACGGTCGCGCTGATGCGGCGCACGGGGCGCTCCTACGAGCGGGCGGTGGTGACCACGGGGCTCCAGTTCTACCCCAAGAGCGCGTCCAGGATCCCCGCGATGAGCGAGCAGCAGGTCTACCAGATCCTCACGCGCGGCGCGATGGTGAAGATGTACATAGAGGAGGCGCACCTCACGGGGATCGAGCGCCTCCGCGCCTGGCAGGACCTCTCGGTGATGCCGAGCTCCTGGGACCGTCGCCTCTTCGAGATCACGGCGAAGGCCAACAAGGAGGAGCGCGCCGTGGAGAAGGCGAACTGCTTCGCGGACATCTGCCTGCGCGAGTACGCCGCCTACCGCCGCGCCGACCTCGAGCGCTGGATCAAGACGATAGACGCCAGGCGGGAGGAGCTGCTCACGCAGATCGCCAGGGTCGACGCCGACGAGCAGAAGCTCGCGCGCACCTACGGGGTGCTCTCGCCGGAGTCCGACCTCGAGCGCCTGCGCCTGACCGTGCTGGACCAGAAGGAGCGCCTCTCCGAGGCGAGCGTGAAGCTCTCGAACGGCGACCTCCGCGTGCGGAGGCTGAAGGAGGACCTGGGGTCCGTGTCCGCGAAGGCGTTCGGCCGCGCCGACGAGCTCAAGGCGCTCCAGGACGAGCTCAGCCAGGCGGACAAGGAGGTCTCGCGCCTCCGCGCGCTCTACACCGAGCGCAACCCGCGCCTCGTGATCGTGATGAAGACGCGCGACGAGTGCCAGGCGCGGGTGAACGCGTTCCTCAGGGAGAACGAGATGCCGTCCATGACGGGCGCGGAGCTCGAGCGGCTGACGGCGGTCTACGACAGGCTGAGGGACGCGACGGCCGAGTGGGAGATGCTGCGCCTGAGCCGGGACGCGCTCGCGAAGGAGGTGGCGGAGAACGAGAGGCAGATGCAGACCCTCGCCGACCTCCAGCCGAGGTTCAGCGGCTTCCGCCGCCGGCGCGAGACGCTGCAGGAGACGATCCAGAACCTCGAGGAGACGATCTCGGACATCCGCTACCTCCAGGCGTCCATCGCCGGCGACCTCACGCAGGTGGAGCGCGCCACGAGCGGCAAGGTGGCCTCTCCGTACCAGGCGAAGAACTTCGCCTTCGGCCTCGTCGGCGGCGTGTTCGCCGGGTGCGGGCTCCTCGCGATGCTCGTGCTCCTCGACTTCCTCTTCGGGTGCGTGCGCGGCCCGCGCGAGCTCGGCGGGTACCTGGGGCTGCGCCTCGCCGGGGCGGTCGCGCCGGAGGCGAAGTGCCCGAAGGGGGTGAAGTGGCGCGACGCCGTGGACCGCCTGTGCTTCGACGTGGAGAAGATGCTCTCGCCGAAGGGGGTCTACTACGTCGGCGCGCTGCCCGGCGGCGCGCTCCTGCCGGAGCTCGGCGATGCGTTCCACATGGCCCTCTCGATGGACGGGTGCCGCTCCGCGGTGGTGGACATCGTGCCGGCGAAGACGTTCTCCCCGCCGGACGGGGCTGAGTGCCTGGCGTCGGTGTACATGAAGGGCGAGCGCGGGTGGTTCGCGCGGGCGAGCGCGAAGTCGCTCTCCATGTCCGAGACGCGCCTCCTCGCCGAGGACCTCGCCTCGCTGCGCGAGCGCTTCGACGTGGTGTTCCTGCAGTGCTCGGACCCGGCCGTCTCCGGCGTGTTCGTCGGCCAGATGCTGGAGATCGCGAGCCTGTCGTTCTTCTACGTCGGCGCGAGGCTCACGCCGCGCGCGTTCATGCGGAGGCTGGCGAGGAGCGCCGAGCGCGCGGGGCGCGAGGCGATGATCCTCATGGGCGGGCGGCTCTCCGCCCGGGACTTCGAAACGGAGGCGTGCGAATGAGGTTGCTGCGCAATGCCGCCGCGGCGGCGCTGGCGCTGTGCGCCGGGTGCTACAGCGAGCGCATCACGGAGAAGCTCGAGGCGTTCCCCGAGCTGGTGGACGCCGAGACGGCGGCGGACGCCGAGTCGCTGATGAACGCGGAGCAGCTGCGCGCCCGCGACCAGTTCCTGATCGACCTGAACCGCGCGCCGCAGAAGCCCTACACCATCAACGCGGGCGACGAGATCTTCCTCTCGGTGTACAACCACCCCGACCTGAGCCGCCAGACCGTCGTCACGCCCGACGGCAAGATAGGCATCGTGTTCCTCGGGGAGGTGAAGGTGGAGGGCCTCACGCTCGCCGAGGCGGCGAAGAAGATAGAGAAGGGGCTCGTGGACTACATCAACTCCCCGGCCGTCGGCCTCACCCCGGTCTCCGTGGGGTCGGAGACCGTGACGATCGGCGGGGCCGCGACCGCGCCCGGCACGTACGTGATCTCCACGGGGATGAAGCTCTCGGACCTCTACGCCAAGGCGGGCGGCTCGAGCATTCGGCGCTTCGGCGACCAGGACCTCGACGCGGCGGACCTCGTGAACTCGCGCTTCGTCCGCGACGGCAAGATAGTGCCGGTGGACTTCCGCCTCGCGATCGAGCAGGGCGACCCGGTGCACAACCTGCTCCTGCGCAAGAACGACTACATCTACATAGGCGTGCGCTCGGAGGCGATGGTCTGCCTCGTCGGCGACGTCGCCAGCCCCTACAAGAAGCTCTGGGACAACAGCCTCGGGCTCATCGAGCTCCTCGCCTCGGGCGGCTGGATGAACGAGACGCACTGGTCGCACGTGGTGATCATACGCGGCGGCGTCGCCAACCCGCGCCTCTACCGGGTGCACGTGGACGCGATCCTCTCCGGCCACGCGCCCAACGTGCGCCTGGAGCCCGGCGACATCGTGTACGTGCCCAGGGACAACATCTCGGAGTTCAACGTGTTCGTGCGCAAGATCCTGCCCACCGCGCAGCTCTTCAACCTGATCGCCTCGCCGGTCATGCAGGCGAACTCCACGTTCTTCGACACAAGGACCTCAAACTGACGAAACCTGCGGGGGCGACCCCGCGAAAGGAACAATGCAATGAAGACCAACATCATACCCGGAGACGGATACGTGGAGGTGCAGCTCGAGGGGCGGCTCGTGGCCTCGTGCGCCGAGGCGGTGCAGGACGCCTTCGACCGCGCCCTGGAGAAGAGCCACTGGCTCATCGCGGACCTCACGCGGATGAGCCACATAGACTCATCGGGGCTCGGCGTGCTGGTGCGCACGCTGCAGCGCGCCCGCGCCACCGAGGGCGGCATGCGCATCGCCTGCCTCCAGCCGCACCCCCGGATCGTGTTCGACATCACGAAGGTGTTCCGCGTGTTCGACATCTACGACACGCTCGAGGAGGCGAGGAAGGGCTTCGGCCACTGAGAGGCCCCCGCGCCGGCGCAGGAGCGTTCGTGTGAAGTACGCGATCTTCAGCCTGGCATGCCTGGCGGTCGTCCCGGCCGCCATCGTGTTCGCCTACAGCCGGAAGTGGCTCGGGCGGATGATGGTGCTGATGATGCTCCCCGTGCTGTTCCAGCGCTACACGGCCATCAACTTCTGCTCCGTCGAGTTCTACCGTGGCACGGTGCGCGGCTTCGAGGTGTCGCTCTGCTACCTGGCGGCGGCGATGGTGATACTCTCGCTGGCCGTGCGCGGAAGGCGCATACGCCTCCTGCCCGAGGCCGGGGCCTGGCTCTACCTGGCCTACTTCCTGTGGTCCTGCCTCTCGCTCAGGAACTGCGCGAACGTCCAGTTCGGGTGCATGGAGCTCATGAAGATGGTCATGATGTACGTCGTCTACGTGGCCGTCTACAACTGGCTCGAGGCCGGCGGCAGGCCGAAGGACCTCCTCGCGGGCTTCGGGGTGGTGCTTGTCTACAACTTCCTCGCGGTCGTGAAGCAGCACGTCACGGGGGTGTGGCAGACCCCCGGCACGTTCCAGCACCAGAACTCGCTCGCCCTCTACGCGCTGCTCGTCGCCCCGACGTTCCTCTCCCGGTACCTGAACGTCGGCGGGCGGGCGGCGAAGCACGCGTCGTTCGTCGTCTTCGCCTGCGCCTCCGCCTGCCTCGTGCGCACGTTCTCGCGCGGCGCGATCGCGTGCCTGCCGGTCGCCTGCCTCGTCACCACCGCGCTGAGCTTCGCGCGGAACTTCAGCGCCCGCCTCTTCTCCAGGATCGCGCCGCTCGCGGCGATAGGGCTCGCGGGCGCCCTGGCCATACTGCCGCTCGTGGTCGTGCGCTTCCAGACCGCCGCCAGGAAGTCCGGCGAGGGCCGCGTGGAGTTCGCCCGCCTCGCCCTGAACATGATAAGGGACAAGCCCTGGATCGGCGTGGGCATAAACAACTGGGGCATCAAGGTGAACCCGCCCTACACGTACTGGGTGGGCACCGGGCGGCGCACCGCCCCGGGGGAGGGGGGCGACGACTACAAGGACGGCATCGTGGAGACGGTGTACCTGCTCACGGCGGCGGAGTGCGGCCTGCCCGCCCTGGCGATAATGCTCGCGTGGTACGGCCACTACCTCCTCTCGTGCCTGCGGCTCACGAAGCGCCTCGCCGGCACCGCGTACTTCTACCTGCCCGCGGGCATAGCGGGCGGGCTCGTGGGATGCTACATGCAGTCGTGCCTCGAGTGGATCCTCAAGCAGGCGACGAGCTTCGCCGAGATGATGGTGCTCTTCGCCGTCGTGTCGTACCTCAACAGGAACTGGAGAAGGCTCCGCGCCAAGGAGCTGAAGGCATGACGGCGGGCGGACGCGACACGGCCGTGGACGTAGCGAAGTGCCTCGCGGCGCTTCTCATCGTGAACTCGCACCTCGGCGAGCTCTACCCGCCGTCACTCGCGCCCCTCGCGACCGGCGGGGCGATCGGCAACGCGCTCTTCTTCTACTGCTCGGGCTACGCGCTGGGGCTCGGGCGCTTCGGCGCGTTCCTGCCCTGGTACAAGCGGCGGCTCGCGCGCATCATGCCGTCGTTCCTCGTGTGCACCGTCGTGTGCTCGTACGTCCTGGGCAGGGCGTGGTGGCCGGTCGCCGCGCACTACTGGTTCGTGCGCTGCATCCTCGCGCACTACGTCGCCATCTACGCGGTCCGCGCGCGCCTCATGGGGCGCAAGGCGCTCGTGTGCCTCCTCTCCGCCGCGGCGATCGTCGCCTGGTGGGCGTTCCTGGAGCGTCCGCAGGACGACATCTACGCCTCCGCCTACTTCCTCTGGCTGCACTACTTCCCGTGCACGCTCGTGGGGCTCTTCGCCGCCGCCTCGCGCCGCCTGGGCCCGCCGCCCGCCGTCTCCGCCGCGGCGGCCGCCGCCATGGCCGCCGTCTACTACGGCTCGCGCGCCGTCGCCGTCGGGAGCGTCCAGCTCGGCGTCCTGCAGCTCGTCGCCGTCCCCGCCATCGCCGTGCTGCCGCACTTCGCGGTGAACGCCGCGCGCTCCGGCGCGGTCTCCCGCGCGATGGCCACCGGCGCCGGGCGCGCCGTGCGCTTCGTCGGAGGCCTCTCGCTCGAGATATACATGGTCCACTTCCTCGTCGCGGACGCCTGCCGCTCCCTCCCGGTCCCGCTTGGCCTCGCGCTCGCGCTCCCGGCGTCCATCCTCTTCGCCTACCTGCTCCGCGCCCTCGTGCGCCTCATGCTGCAGACGTTCGACGGTGGCAGGGCGGACTACGACTTCAGGTCAGTGTTCAGAATGGAGTGACGCAATGGTTCTGCTAAGGGTCTTCAAGGTCATCAGGTACGGTCTCGCCCTCGCCATGCTCGCGGCGGTCGGGGTGGCGGCATTCCTCTTCATCTCCGCCGACGCCTCGCCGAAGGACGGCCTCTGGCTCGTCTCCTCCCCCGCCCCGCGCCTCGTCGTGGTGCAGGCGGACTTCACCGCCGTCGAGGACGCCGCCGACTCCGCCTGGCTCAACCTGGCGAGGACGTTCGCCCCCCGCCGGCTCTGGAAGTACGGCGGCATCCTCCAGAAGCGCCGCCGCCCCGCGTGGGAGGCCCGCCTCCGCGACGCCTCCGCGTGGCGGGTCTCGGGCGCCGAGCTCTCCCGCGTGGGCCACTGGAAGGGCGCGACCGGGCAGACCCGCTTCACGGACGGCCAGGGGCGCGAGCAGCCGGTCTACGGGTCGGACGTGATCCACACCGTGTTCATCGAGCTCGACGCGCCGCTCGCGGACGGCGCCGAGGTCTCCGTCACGACGCCCTTCGGGAACGTCCTGCGCCTGACGAGGCAGGACCACTGCCCCACCCCGCTCATCAAGGTCAGCCAGACCGGCTACTCCCCCCGCGCCTCGCGCCGCTACGCCTATCTCGGCGGATGGCTCGGCACGCTCGGTCCCTGGCGCCCGGGCGTGGAGAGCCTGCGCTACGAGGTCGTCGACGCGAAGTCGCTCGCCCGCGTGGGCTCCGGCGAGTGCCGCCCGCGCCCGGACCCCGGCGTCGCGCCGGACGGCGCGGCGTGGACCGGCGAGGAGACCTGGGAGATGGACCTCTCCTGCGCGAAGCTCCCCGGCTCATACTTCGTGAGGGTGGACGGCGTCGGGCGCAGCGCGGACTTCTCCGTGGGCGAGGACGGCCTCGTGCGGGCGGCGCGCGCGCATCTCCACGGCCTCCTCTGCCAGCGCTGCGGGTCGGACCGGAAGCGCGAGCCGCACACGGCCTGGGGCGACGCGCCCTGCCACCTGAAGGTCTGGCGCGGCACGTTCCCGCCGGACGAGGCCGACTACTCCGCGAAGGGCGACGACTCCCAGGGCTTCTTCCTCGCGGACGGACGCCGCGTGGAGGTGTGGGCGTTCGACGTGATCGGGCGCAACACCGACTGGTCCGCCGCCCCGGAGTCGTTCCCCGGCGGATGGCACGACGCCGCCGACTACGACCGCCGCCCCTGCCACCTCTCCGTCGTGGCAGACCTCGCCTCGCTCGCGCTCGCGCGCGGCGCGGAAGGGCTCGGCCCCGTGCTGGACGAGGCCGACTGGGGGCTGAACCATCTCCTGCTCGCGCAGACGCCCGAGGGGGGCGTGGGCACGTGGATCGAGACCGTGCGCCACCCGAAGGAGGGCGAGGGGATGCCCTCCGAGGACGGGCTCTCGTACGCCGTTGCGCGCCCGACCCGCGCCTCGTCGCTCGCGTACGCGGCCGTCGCCTCCTCGCTCGCGCGCTGCTCGCCCGCCCTGCGCGACAAGTACCTGAAGTCCGCCGCCGCCGCGCGGGCGTACGCCTACGCCGCCAGTCCCGCGACTAACGTGGCGTTCAGGGCGTGGGCGGACGGCGGGGTGCGCACCGTCTTCTGGCGCGAGCGGGCGGACCTCGACCCGATCGACGAGCTGAAGGCCGCCGTGAACCTCTACCGGGCGACGGGCGACTCCGAGTACCTCGCCCGCGTGAAGTCCCCGGAGTTCGCCGGCCGCTTCGCCGCCGCGGCGAAGAGAGCGCTCTGGCGGCGCTCCCCGATGGGGCTGCTGGACCTGGCGCGCGAGGAGCGCCTGGAGCTCGTCCGGGAGGCGCGCCTGGTGCGCGAGTGGATCCTGGACCGCGCCGGGAAGGCCGTCGAGGCGCAGGAGGCGCAGCCCTACCGCCTGCCGCGCGGGAACGGCACCGACCTCGCCTGGGGGAACTCGCACCCGCTCGTCGCGGCGCGCTTCCTCGTCGCGGCGCACGCCATCACGGGAGAGGCGAAGTTCCTCGACGCCGCGTTCCTCGCCGCCGACTACCACGGCGGATGCAACCCGGACGGCATGACTCTCACCTCCGGGCTCGGGGACGTGTATCCCACGCGCTTCCTGAGCCTGCAGTCCGTGGCGGACGGCGTGGACGAGTACGTGGCGGGGATCACCCCGTACCGCTGGACGTACGGCGTGGGGCAGGCGGACTACGACCTCGTCCACACGCCCGAGGAGGTCGCGATATGGCCGGTGTGGCGCAGGCGCGTGAACCTCGAGTGCCTGCACGTGCCGTCCGGCGAGTACGCCGTCTCCGAGACGATCGGCCCGGCGCTCGCCGTCACCGCGTACCTCGCCGACCTCGGCGGCGGCGCGCTCGAGAAGTGCGCCCCGCCGCGTCCGCGCGGCAGGGTCGAGGATCTGCCCGGCACCTGGGCGCTGCCGTGATCCGGGGGAATGGGAGGGCCTGACATGAGCAACACGGTCTGCACGGCGGGGGACTCGAACTACGTATGGGGGCTCTTCCTCCTCGTCGCGTCCATGCGCGCCTCGGGGATGGAGGAGCCGGTGCTTGTCGGCACGAAGCGCTTCGGGCCGTCCCACGCCGCCGTGCTCGAGCAGCTCGGCGGCGTGCGCCTCGTGTCGCTGGACGGCTTCGACCGCTCGCTCACGTGCTGCAAGGCGAAGATGATGCTCCTCGCCGACACGGAGTACGTGACCTGGGCGGACTCTGACGCCTTCTTCACCGGCAACGTCTCCGCGATCCTCGCGCCGCCGTCGCCCGGCCTCGTCCACGTGCGCCGCCGGGGGAGGGCGGAGATGCCGCTCGCGTTCCCGCCGCCGTACGACCTGAACGCGATCCTCCCGACGTGGCGGCGCGACGTGTGCGCGTGCGCGGGGCTGGACGAGGGCGACGCCGCCGTCCCCGCCCCGGACCCGGGGCCGTTCCTCTCCTGCTCGGCGAGCTTCGCGTCCGTCGCCCGCTCGAGCGAGCGCTTCCTGCGCGTATGGCACGAGATGATGATGCGCCTGCCGAAGGGCGACGTCGGCGTGGTGGACCGCTCGCTCGCCTGCTACCACCAGCTCGACGAGAGCTGCCTCAACGCCTGCCTCGAGTTTCTGCCGGACGCGCCGCGCGTGACGGAGACGTACGCGATGGACAAGGACCCCGGGCGCATGTTCGCGCACTTCTGCGGCGCCCCGAAGCCGTGGGTCGCCTGGACCCCGCGGGCGATGCGCTTCTTCGACGAGGGCTGCCGCATCGTCGAGTGGGCGCAGTCCAGCGGCCTGCGCCTGCCCGGCCCCGTGCCGTACTCCCTGCGGCGCGGACACAAGGCCGCCTGCCGCCTCCTGGCCCGCCCCATGGAGCTGAAGGTCAAGGTCGCCGGCAGGCTGAAGAGGCTCTGGCGTCGCGTGTAATGGGATTTTGGCGGGTTTTGTGGTAACATACGCCTCGTTCAAAAGGGACATTCAGGGCTTAAGGACAAACACTTCAGGAACGCGAAAATGAAAGACGTCTTCAGGATAGGATACCTTCCTCTTTCCAAGGTCAACTGGACAAACGACACGCTCGAGGCCGCCCGGGCGGACGCGATGCGGTTCCTCGGCGCGCTGCCGGGGGTGGAGGTGGTCGGCCCGGACCACATGCTCGCCCTCGAGGGCGAGGCCATCGAGGTGCTGGAGCAGTGGGAGGAGAGGGACCGCCCCGACCTCGTCGTCGCGCACTTCCTCACGTTCTCGCTCGGCGTGGTGCCGCCGATGTTCGCGCAGCGGCTGAAGGTGCCGGTGCTGCTCTGGTCCCAGCCCGAGCCGGACCCGGCGGGCGGCCGGCTCCAGAACAACTCGTTCTGCGCCGCGAACATGAACGCGCACCACATGTGGCGCCTCGGCATCCCCTACTTCTACGTGCACGCGCAGGCCGGCACCGCGGAGGCGGAGGAGGCGCTCCTGCGCCAGATCCGCGTCGCCCGCGCCATGAAGGCGCTCGGCCGCATGCGCATAGGCCTCATCGGCGGCCGGGTGCCGGGCTTCTACACGAGCTGCGTGGACGAGATGATGCTGCGCCGCGAGCTCGGCCCGGAGGTGAAGATCGTCACCGAGCACGAGCTCTTCACCGTGGCGCGGAACCTCACGGCCGAGGAGGTCGCGAAGGGCATGGCGCTGATCGACGGCGACCTCGACACTCATCCCTCGGACGGCCCGCGCGGCGACCAGAAGGAGAAGTCGGCGCGTCTCGTCGCCGCCGTGATGAAGCTCCGGGAGAAGTTCTTCGTGGACACCTTCGCGATGCGCTGCTGGCCCGAGGTGATCCTCGACGAGTTCTACGGCATCGCGGTGTGCTCCACCATCGGCGTCCTCACGAACCACGGCTGCCTCACCGCGTGCGAGGGCGACGTGTACGGCGCGGTGCTGATGCGCGTCGCCGAGATCCTCTCCGGCGAGCTGCCGTTCTTCTGCGACCTCATCGTCTGCGAGGGCGACCACGGGACCGTGTGGCACTGCGGCGCCGCGCCGTGCTCCATCTGCAAGCCGGGCTACCGGCCCGAGCTGCACTGCTCCGCGACCGTCGAGGGCGGCGGCGTGAAGGGCTGCACGGGAGAGTTTCCCCTCAAGCCCGGCCGCGTCACCATCGCGCGCCTCGGCGAGACGCGCGACGGGCGCGGCTTCCGCATGCTCGCCTGCACGGGCACCGGGCTCGACACCGGCATGTTCGTGCGCGGCACCCCGCTCGACGTGAAGTTCGACGCCGGATGCGAGGCCGTCCGCCGCGAGGTCATGGAGAACGGCTGGGAGCACCACTACGTGCTCATGTACGGAGACCGCACGGAGGAGCTCACGGCGCTCTGCCGCAACCTGAACATCGAGCTCCACATCGTGAAGTGAGCGCCGGAATCTGATATACTACGACCCCATTTGACAGGCAGACGCCGGACGGCGGGGGACTCCGCGCGGCGGATGCGGCAAGCGGATACGCAAACGGATACAGGAAAGGGAATCGGGATGGGCACGAGCAGAAGGGACTTCTTGAAGGGCACGGCCTGGATGGGCGCGGCGGCGATGGTCGCCGGATGCCGCCTCAACCGCCTTGGCTTCGGCGAGGGCGGCGCCATGCAGAACTTCGCCTACCGCAAGCTGATGGGCAGGAAGATCCGCGTCGGCTTCGTGGGCATCGGCGGCCGCGGCTCGGGCGCCGTGCACCGCGTCGCGCAGATCCCGGGCTGCGAGGTCGCCGCGCTCTGCGACAGGGACCCGGAGCGCGTCCAGGCGAACCTCAAGTGGCTCAGGGACAACAAGATCGCCGCGAATCCGAAGACCTACGTCGGCGATGAGGCCTACAAGGACCTCTGCGACTTCGGGGACGTGGACGTGGTCTACTGCGCGACTCCGTGGGCGCTGCACGCGACCGTGGGCCTGCGCGCGCTCAACGGCGGCAAGGTCGCGCTCGTCGAGGTGACGAGCGCCCTGACGGTCGACGAGTGCTGGTCGCTCGTCGAGGCCTCCGAGAGGTGGCAGGTCCCCTGCATGCAGCTCGAGAACTGCGTCTACGGCGAGATCGAGCTCCTCGAGCTCAACCTCGCGCGCCTTGGCATGTTCGGCGACATCACCCACGTCGAGGGCGCCTACATCCACGACCTGCGCGCGATCATCCCGCAGGCGGAGCCGCACAACAACGAGTGGCGCTGGCGCTACGGCGAGAACATGGCGCACCGCGGCGACCGCTACCCGACGCACGGGCTCGTGCCGCTCTGCCAGACGCTCGGCATCAACCGCGGCGACCGCCTGGACTACCTCGTCGCGCTCGGCAACGGCCCGCACAACAAGAACTACGAGCGCGTGCGCCGGGAGTACCTCCCCGAGTCCGACTCGCGCAAGTTCGACCCGCCGGCGGCGATGGCCGACATGAACACCACGCTCATCAAGACCGTGAACGGCGTCTCCGTGATGGTCCAGCACGACGTCTCCTCGCCGCGCCCCTACAACCGCAGGGCCTTCATCTCCGGCACGAAGGGCGCGATGGGCGACTATCCGTTCCGCTGCACGTTCGAGGAGAAGTGCATGGACGGCCTCACGCACAAGTGGTTCGACGAGAAGAAGGCCGCTGGCGTGCGCGAGAAGTACATGCACCCGCTGTGGCGCAACGTCTCCGAGGTCGCGCAGAGGGTCGGCGGGCACGGCGGCATGGACTTCATCATGGACCTTCGCTGGGCGTGGTGCCTCCAGAACGGCGAGCCGCTCGACATGGACGTGTACGACCTCGCGGCGACGAGCTGCCTCTGCGAGCTCACCGAGACCTCCGACCGCAGCGGGTCGAAGCCCGTGTCGATCCCGGACTTCACCCGCGGCAACTGGAGGAACGTCGCGCCCTGGGGCGTCGTCAACGTCGACCTCAGGAAGATGGGCCTCGACACCGGCGCCGTCAAGAAGGACAAGGCCGCGCTGAACGTCTGACGCATGACTGACGTCACGGTCTCGCTCGCGTGCGACCTGCTCTGCATCGCCCTAAGCGCGGTGTTCCTCTGGTCCACGCTCATCGTGCTCGTGGGGCTGATAAGGCCGGCCAGGAGACACCCGAAGGCTTCCGGGAAGCTGCGCTTCGCCGTGCTCGTGTGCGCCCGCAACGAGGAGGCGGTGGTTCGCCTCCCCGTGAAGAGCGTCCTCCTGGCCAAGTACCCGGGCGAGTGCCGCGAGGTGATCGTGATCGCCGACAACTGCACGGACTCCACGGCGGCGGTCGCCCGCGAGGCCGGCGCGACCGTGTGGGTGAAGGACGAGCCGAGCCGGGGCAAGGGGGACGTGCTCGCCTGGGGCGTGAGGAGGGTGGTCGCCGAGGGGCGCTTCGACGCGGTCGCGGTGTTCGACGCCGACAACATCTGCTCGGACCGCTGGTTCAGCGCGATGAACGACGCGCTCCAGGACGGCGAGACCGTCGTCACCGGGCGCCGCCACTCCTCCAACGCCCGCGAAAGCGTCGTCTCGGGATGGTACACCGTCTACTGGGACATGATGAACGAGCTCTCGAACCGCGTGCGCACGAACCTGGGCCTCTCGGGCAAGCTCACCGGCACCGGGTTCGCGTTCCTCCTCTCCGCCCTCCCGCCCGGGGGATGGAGCACGCGCACGATGGTGGAGGACGTGGAGTTCTCGGTCCAGACGAACATGCGCGGCGGCCGGGTCGCCTACGTGCCGGAGGCGGACTACGCGGACGAGCAGCCGGTGGAGGCGCGCTACATGTGGCGGCAGCTCTGCCGGTGGGCGACGGGAGGCTGGCAGGTCGCGCAGTCGTACTTCGTGCCGTGGCTGAAGGCGATGGCGGCGCGCCCGTCCCTCAGGCTCTTCGACAGCTTCTTCGCGATCCTCACCGGGATGTCCGTCGCGTTCATCCTTCTCTTCAACTTCGCCGCCCTCGCAGTGCGCCTGGCGAGCGGCGCGCTCGACTCGGCGGCGGTGCACTTCTTCTTCGGGGTGTTCATGTTCGTGTTCGTGATGGGCTGGTTCACGGCATGGGCGTCGGTCGCGCTCTCGCCGCAGAAGCGCCGCCCGCGCGTGCTGGCGATCGTCTCGTTCCCGCTGTTCTCGCTCGTCCTCTCCGCCTCGGTGCTGTGGTCGCGCGTATGCCCCGTCCGCCGCTGGAAGCCCATACCCCACGGCGGCGCGTCGCATTAGTGGTATAATGCGGCGTATGGCAGACGAGCTCACACCGATGATGAGGCAGTATCTCCGGATCAAGTCCGAGATACCGGCCGGGGCGATTCTCATGTTCAGGCTTGGCGACTTCTACGAGATGTTCGGGGAGGACGCGATAAGGGCCGCGCCGGTTCTCGGCGCGACGCTCACGCACCGGGGCGCGTCGCCGATGTGCGGAGTGCCGTACCACGCCCTGGACTCGTATCTCGCGAAGCTCATCCGCGCCGGCATGACCGCCGCGCTCTGCGACCAGGTGGAGGACCCGCGGTCCGCCAAGGGGCTAGTCCGCCGGGAGGTGACGCGCATCGTCACGCCCGGCACGGTTACGGAGGACGGTCTCCTGGACGAGTGCGCCAACAACTACATCGCCGCCGTCTCGGGCCTGGGCCTGGCGCTCCTCGACCTCTCCACGGGGGAGTTCTCCGTGGAGCAGTTCGACTCCGACCAGCGCCTGGCGGACGCGGTCGCGCGCTACCGCCCGGCGGAGACGCTGAGGCCGGACGACTCCAACCGCTGGACCTTCTCGACGGACGCGGCGATGGAGGAGCTTCTGCGCCACTTCCGGGTCGCGGCGCTCGACGGCTTCGGCCTGGAGGGGAAGACCGACCTGGTCTCCGCCGCGGGCGCCCTGCTCCACTACGTGCACGCGACCCTGCGGCACGCCGTGGACCACGTGCGCTCCATACGGCTCGTCGAGCCGTCCGACATGCTCGCGATGGACGCCGCCACGATCCGCCACCTCGCGCTGCTGCCCGGAGACGGAGTGGCGAGGGAGGCCTCGCTCTTCGGCGCGCTCAACGCCACGCGGACCCCGATGGGGGCCCGCCGCCTCGCCGCGTGGATACGCCAGCCGCTGCGCCGCCCGGAGGACGTCAACGAGCGCCTCGACGCCGTGGAGGCGCTCGTGCGCGACCGCATGGGCATCTCGCGCCTGCAGTCCATGCTCGGCGGCGTGCGCGACCTGGAGCGGCTCATCGCGAAGGTGGACTCCGGCCGGGCGAACGCCCGGGACCTGAAGGCGCTCGCCGAGTCGCTCCGCCCGGTGCCGGGCATCCGGGAGGGGGCGGCGCACGGATGCGCCGCCATCTCGTCCATCGTCGAGGCGCTCTCCCCGGAGGCGGAGACGGTGGACCTGGTGGACCGCGGCATAGCGGAGAGCCCGAACGTGCTCCTCACCGAGGGGAACCTCATCGCCCCGGGATACAGCGCGGAGCTCGACGAGCTGCGCGACCTGGCGGCGAAGGGCCACCGGTGGATAGCCGAGTACCAGGCCCGCGAGGCCGAGCGCACCGGCATAAAGACCCTCAAGGTGCGCCGCAACTCCGTGTTCGGCTTCTACATCGAGGTGTCGAAGTCGCAGCTGTCCCTCGTGCCGCCGGAGTACGTGCGGCGGCAGACGGTCGCGACGGGCGAGCGCTACACCACCCCGGAGCTCTCGGAGCACGAGCGCAGGGTCGTAGGCGCCCAGGAGAGGGCGTTCGCCCTGGAGCAGGAGCTCTTCCGCGAGATCGTCGCCCGCGTCGCGGAGCGCACTGCCGAGGTGCAGCGCACGGCGAAGGCGATCGGCGAGCTCGACGCCCTGCTATCCCTCGCCGACCGCGCCCTCGCGGCAGGGTACGTGAGGCCCGAGGTCGACGACTCGGACGCCCTCGACATAGAGGACGGCAGACATCCGATAATCGAGCAGCTCCCGGACGCCGAGCCGTTCGTGCCGAACTCGACGCACCTCAACGGCACGACGGACCAGATAATGCTGATCACCGGCCCGAACATGGCGGGCAAGTCCACCTACATACGCCAGGTCGCCACGATAGCCGCGATGGCGCAGATGGGATCGTTCGTCCCCGCCGCCAGGGCGCACGTCGGCGCGATCGACAGGATATTCACCCGCATCGGCGCGGGGGACGACTTCTCCCGCGGCCGCTCGACGTTCCTCGTGGAGATGCAGGAGACGGCGAACATCCTCAACAACGCGACGGCGAGGTCGCTCATCGTGCTCGACGAGATCGGCCGCGGCACATCCACGTTCGACGGCATATCGATCGCGTGGAGCGTGGCGGAGTTCCTGCACGAGAACCCGCGCGTGAAGGCGAAGACGCTCTTCGCCACGCACTACCACGAGCTCGCCGATCTCGCGAGCCGCTTCCCGGGCGTGAAGAACTGGACCGTGCGCGTGAAGCAGGACGGCGAGCGGATCGTGTTCCTGCGTCGCGTCGTCCCGGGCGTCGCGGAGAAGTCGTTCGGCATACACGTGGCGGCGATGGCGGGCATGCCGCCGGCGGTGGTCGACCGCGCGAGGAAGATCCTGGCGAACCTCGAGTCGAACGAGCTCGACGTCTGCGCGGAGAAGGCCGTGAAGCGCCCGCGCAAGCGGCTCTCGGACATCCCCGGCCAGATGACCTTCTTCTGACGCGCCCGTTAGTTGGTAGTTGTCGGAGATTTGTGATTTACGATTTACGATTTATGATTTACGATTTACGATTTATGATTTATGATTTACGATTTATGATTTGCGATTTGTGATTTGCATGGTGTGGATTTGTGATTTACGATTTGCGATTTATGATTTGCATGGTGTGGATTTGCGATTTATGATTTGCGTGGTGGGTTGTTGGTAGGGTGCAACCTCTTCTCAACTCCTCAACTTCTCAACTTCTCAACTTCTCAACTCTGGCAGTTGGTAGGGCGGTCGCCCCGCGACCGCCGCCGATTCAGCTACTATTAGCCGTGTAGAAGTGTAGAAATGGAGAGGCAGGTAAGGTCTACCCACTACCAACTACCCACTACCAACTACCCACTACCAACTATCACAAATCGCGAACCGCGCCTATCACGAGGGAGGCGAGAGCCATGCCGAAGGCGCACGTCACCGGCATCACGCTCCCCTTGACGCCGGACGGCGGCTTCGCGGGCGGCTCGTCCGAGTGCACGCACACGTGCCTGGGCAGCGGAACTCCGAGTTTCCTGAACCGGCTCCTCAGCGCACGCGCCAGGCCGTCCCCGGCGATCCTGTCGAACGGCGACGCCCTGACCCTGGTGGAATCCGTGCGCAGCGCGGCGCCCATGGACGAGAAGAGCGTAGGCGCGCGGAGGCCGCCGCGCGCCGCCGCCTCAGACAGCGCGGCGCAGCGCATGATGAGGTGCGCCTTGCAGTCCACCGAGTCGATCGCGTCGACCACGAAGTCCGAGGCGGCGAGAGCGCAGTCGAAGCGGTCTGCGGTCTCCGGCGTGTAGCGTTCGGCCACCGCCGTCACCTCCGCTTCCGGCGAGATATCCAGCAGGATGTCCCGAAGCGCCTCCACCTTTATCTTCCCTACGGTGGAGGGGGTCGCCTGGCGCTGCCGGTTCACGTTGGATTCCGCCACGGCGTCGTCGTCGACGAGCATGACGCGCCTCACTCCGGTGCGCACGAGCGCCTCGGCGCACCATCCACCCACGCCTCCAACTCCGAACACCGCAACGCGCGCGCCCGAGAGCCGGGCGAACGCTTCCGTCCCGAGGAGGGACTCCGAACGCTCAAACATGCTGTCTGCCACGGCGCGCAATTATATCACTAGTCCGTCCGACGGGCGCGAACCTGCGTGCTCTCGCCTTCTCAACTCAACTTCTCAACTTCTCAACCTCTCAACCTCTCAACCTCTCACCATCTCACCCGATATGGTACAATACGCGGCATGGAGAAGCTCGCGACAGACATCTTTACGTTCGAGGAACTGATTCGGAACGGGTTCACGTACGTGGACAAGACGGATCGGCTGCTGCCGCTCGTCGACATG
>CAVERN010000015.1:0-19556 GCA_963618095.1 bacterium
GGTGCACATCGCCGCCTCCGACGGCATCAACAACTTCCCGGAGTGCGCCAGGCCTCCGTTCACGATGGTCCGCACGGGCATCAACCTCCACGGCTCGTTCGACCCGAACGGACGCCGGGCGATGAACGTAGAGCCCGTGCTCTCCCTCAAGACCCGCGTCGCGCAGGTGCGCAGCCTCCCGGCGGGGACGACGCTCGGCTACGGGCGCACCTGGTGCCTCAACCGCGAGACGAGGGTGGCGACGATCTCCGCGGGGTACGCGGACGGCCTTCCGCTCGCGCTCTCCAACCGGGGGTTCGTGCTGATCGGGGGGAGGCGCTGCCGCATCATCGGGCGCATCTCCATGGACTACGCCACGGTGGACGTCTCGGACGTGCCGGGGGTGGAGGCGGGCGACGAGGTGGTGTGCTTCGGCTCCTGCGGCGAGGACTCGATCACGCCGGACGACTGGGCGGCGCTGAAGGGGACGCACGCCTACGACATAATATGCTCGCTCGGCAGCCGGGTCGAGCGCAGGTACGTCTGAGGGCGGCGATGGCGGAAGACTACGAGCTGATAGATTCCGGGGACGGGAGGAAGTTCGAGCGCTTCGGGGGCGTCACCCTCGTGCGCCCGTGCTCGCAGGCGCTGTGGCGTCCCGCTCGCCCGGAGGAGTGGTCCCGGGCGACGGCGGCCTTCGACCGCGAGGACGGGAACCGCTGGCACAACCGCGGGGCGCTGCCGAGGGAGTGGACGATCGAGACGGCGGGCATCCGATTCAGGCTCGGCGGCACGGACTTCGGGCATCTCGGCATCTTCCCCGAGCAGCGCGCGCAGTGGAGGTGGATCCGCGAGACGGTGCGCGCGGCGGCGCTCTCCGCCGGCCCGGACGGCGTGCGGGCGCTGAACCTGTTCGCGTACTCGGGCGGGAGCACGATGGCGGCGGCGCTCGGCGGGGCGTCCGTGTGCCATCTCGACGCCTCGAAGGGGATGGTCCAGTGGGCGCGGGAGAACGCCGCGCTGAACGGCCTGGCCGGCAGCCCGATCCGCTGGATAGCGGACGACGCGCACAAGTTCCTGGAGCGCGAGGCGAGGCGCGGCCGCAGGTACGACGCGGTGATCCTCGACCCGCCGACCTTCGGGCGCGGGGCGAACGGCGAGACGTACAAGATAGAGCGCGACCTGAAGCGGACCCTGGACCTCGTGGGGGCGGTGCTCTCCGACCGGCCGCTGTTCGTGCTCTTCTCGTCGCACACGCCCGGCCTTTCGTGCGCGGTCGCGGAGAACGTGATCGGCCAGCGCTTCCCGTCCGCCCGCGCGGAGTCCGGCGAGATGCTCCTCGAGGGGCGCGGCCTGCCGTGTCCTTCGGGGATATACTGCCGGGCCGTGTTCTAGGCGTTCTCGAGTTCGCGGAGGGCGGCCACCAGGGCGTCCATCTGCTCGTCCGTGCCGATGGTGATGCGCAGGCGCTCTCCGGTGCGCGGGCCCTTGAAGTGCCTCACGAAGATGCCGCGCTCGCGCAGGGCGGAGAAGAGGTCCGCAGCCTCGCGGCGGGCGGGCTTGGCGAAGAGGAAGTTCGATTCGGAGGGCGGCACGTCCCATCCCATGGCCCTGAGCGCCTTCGTGGTCCGGGCGCGGGTTCTCGCGACCTTCCTGGCGTTCGCGCGCATCCAGGGGAGGTCGTTCAGGGCGGCGAGGGCGACGGACTGCGCGACGGCGTCCACGTTGTAGGAGTCCTTCACCTTGTAGAGCGCCGCGATGAGGTCCTCGGGGCCTATGCAGTATCCCACGCGCAGGCCTGCGAGCGAGAAGGACTTCGAGAGCGTGCGCATCACGATCACGTTGCGGTTCGACGCGGCGGTGGCGAGCCTCACGCAGTTGCCCCTGGCGAAGTCCGCATACGCCTCGTCCACGAGCATCACGCCCCTGAAGCGCCTCGCGGCGGCGGCGACGGCGTCCGCCGGCGTGGCGACTCCCGTCGGGGCGTTCGGGTTCGTGAGCAGGAAGAGCGCGACCTCGCTGCCCTCGGCGCTGCGGGCTGCGATCCGTCCGTCCCATCTGAACCCCTCGCCGAGGGCGGTCGGCACGAAGCGCACGTTGCGGATCGCGGCCAGGGTCCTGTAGAGCGAGTAGGAGGGGTCGAGCGAGCCGATGGCCTCGGAGTCCTCGACGAACGCCTTTGCCGCGAGGGCGAGCACCTCGTCCGACCCGTTGCCCACGAAGACGCGGCCCGGCGACGTCCTCCATATCCTGGCGATGCGGCTTCGCAGGGCGGAGAACTCCGGGTCCGGATACCGGCGGAGGCTCTCCGCGTCGAAGTCCGCCAGGGCCCGGGCGCACTTCGGCGACGGCGGGTATGGGTTCTCGTTCGTGTTGAGCTTGATAACGCCGCGCGCCTTCGGCTGCTCGCCTGGCGTGTACGCTTCGAGGTCTCGCACTGATTTCGCTATTCTCATCTCTTGCCTCCCTGGCTTGCTCTGCGCGCGGTCTGGCGGCGGGGCGCTACTTCAGCAGCACCGCGCTCGTGTGGTACGCCCTGCGCGTGAGGAGTATCAGAAACACGCTCTCGTCTGTCTTGCGGCTCACGAGGTTCGCCACCCGGCTCGCGCCCGCCCGCTTCATCTCCGCTCCGAGCATCGAGAGGTTGCTCTGGAGCGTCACAGTGTTCATGAATGGCCTTGTCGCGCACCGGTTCGGCGCGGACGGGTCGCCGCTGGCGAGCGGCACGCAGTTCAGGAGGAGCCAGCCGACGTTCTCGATCTCCACGGTCTCCACGGGGGTCTCGCCGCCCTCCACCCCCATGCCGTGGTAGTCGTCCGCGACGCGCACCGTCGCGCATCCCGCGCAGGCGGCCGCGGCGAGGAGCGCCATGAGCCGCCGTCTCATCTTCCGCCCTCCGGGCCGAGCCTCTCGAGCAGGTGGTTCATCTCCTCCACGGCCTTCCTCTTCTTCTCCTCCGCCGACGCCTCGGGCGTCCTACGCTGCGCCAGCACGGCCGAGAACTGCATCTCGCGGTAGGCGAGCAGGTACGGGATCGGCACCTGCAGGCTCAGGCCCGGCAGGTTGAAGAGCACTCTCTCGTTGCGGAAGAAGATGATCTCGTGCGCGTCGGCGCGGATGGCGGCGGCGTGGGCCATGAGCCGGTCGTGGAGGATGTCCGCCGTGACGTGGTCCGAGAAGAACGTCCACGGGAACGAGGCCCCCGGCCTGGCGTTCCCGCAGGCGAGCGGGATCGCGTTGAACAGGTACCAGCCGTAGTTTGACACGACTACGTGCTCCAGGCGCCTGCCGCCGTCGGCGGCGGGCGCGGAGTCCCTCAGGGCGTCCGAGACCGATATGTCCATGCTGTAGCACCCGGCAAGCAGCGAGATCGCGAGCGCCGCGTACGGGAGTCGTATCCATTTCATGGCGCGGATTATATCATAGTCGGTGAGAGGGTGAGAAGTTGAGAAGTTGAGAGGGTGAGGGGGTGAGAGGGTGAGAGGGTGAGAAGTTGAGAAGTTGAGAAGTTGAGAGGGTGAGGGGGTGAGAGGTGAGAAGTTGAGAAGTTGCGTTCGGCCGTTTCGGGCGAGATTTGATATAATACGCCGCCATGACTCTGAAAGAAAGGACAGCGGCGATAATCGACAGGTGCCTGGCGGTGCTGCACCCGTGCCTGTACGGCCTTGCGAACGACACGCCGATGGACAGTCTCGCCGCCGCGAGGGCGGAGCTCGAGGACATCGTCTCGTGCCTCATGCCGGGCGCGGACGCGGCGGCCGTGGCGGCCGAATTCGTCGGGAAGATCCCGGAGATCCGCCGCGTGCTGGACTTCGACGTGCGGGCCGCGTACGAGGGCGACCCGGCCGCGACGAGCCAGATGGAGGTCGTGCTCTCGTATCCCGGCCTGTACGCGGTCACCGTGCACAGGCTCGCGCACGAGCTGTATCTGCAGAAGGTGCCGATCCTCCCGAGGGTGATGAGCGAGATAGCGCATTCCAGGACCGGGATCGACATCCATCCGGGCGCGACGATCGGCGAGGGGTTCTTCATCGACCACGGCACGGGCGTGGTGATCGGGGAGACCACGGTCATAGGCAGGAACGTGAAGCTCTACCAGGGCGTGACGCTCGGGGCGCTTAGCTTCCCGAAGGACAAGGCGACCGGCATTCTCAGGAAGGGGCACAAGCGCCACCCCAACGTTGAGGACAACGTGGTGATCTACGCCGGCGCGACGATACTCGGCGGCGACACGGTGATAGGGCACGATTCGGAGATAGGGGGGAACGTGTGGCTCATGGAGTCCATCCCGCCCCATTCCCGGGTCTACAACAAGCCGCCGGCGCCGGAAATCAGGGAGAAGAGGCAGAGCGATGAATCTTGAACTGCAGCTGGACCGTCCGCTTGTCGTGTTCGACATAGAGTCGACGGGGATCAACCCGAGGCAGGACCGCATAATCGAGCTTGCCGCCGTTAAGATCCGCCCGGACGGGACGGAGGAGACCGAGACGTGGCTGCTCAACCCCACGGTGAAGATCCCGCCGGAGACCACGGCGATACACGGGATAACGGACGAGATCGTCCGGGGATGCCCCACGTTCGCCGAGAAGGCGGACGAGATATTCGCGTTCTTCGAGGGGTGCGACCTTTCGGGGTTCAACGCGGACCGCTTCGACATCCCCTGCATCGAGGAGGAGTTCGCCCGAGTGGGGCGCGACTTCGGCGCGTCCCGCCGGAGGCACGTGGACGTGCAGCGCATCTACCACCGGAAGGAGCCGCGCGACCTCACGGCGGCGGTGAGGTTCTACCTCGGCCGCGACCACGAGGGCGCGCACGGCGCGGAGGCGGACGCGAAGGCCACCGCGGAGGTGCTCAAGGCGCAGATGGTGCGGTATCCGGACCTGCCGAGGACGTCCGCCGAGATGGACGAGTACCTCGTGCCGCACGACCCGCTGAACGCCGACCGGCAGGGGATGATCCGCTGGGTAGACGGGGCCTGGTGCATAAACTTCGGCAAGAAGAGGGGGCAGCGGCTCGCCGCCCTCCTGGCGAACGAGCGCAACTACCTCAGGTGGATCGTGAACGGCGCCTTCGACACGGAGGTGCGCCAGATAGTGGGCGAGTTCCTGGAGAAGGGGACTCTGCCGCCTCCGCCGATCGCGGTCGCTGGCAGGGGCGCGGAGAAAGGACGGTAGGCGATGTTCAGCAACAAGGTGTACCACAGGATCGACGCCCTGTCCGGGAGCGTGGCGACGCTACGGGCCGAGGGCGTGAGGTACGGCGAGATAGCCGAGATAGAGTCCCGCGCGGGCGTGTCGCTCGCCCAGGTCATCAAGCTCGACGGGGCGAACGTCACGCTCCAGGTGTTCGCCGGGGCGCGTGGCGTGGACACGGCGGCGAAGGTGCGCTTCCTCGGCGAGACCATGAAGGTGCCGTTCTCGCACAAGCTGCTCGGGAGGGCCTTCACGGGAGCGTGCAGGCCGCGGGACGGGGGGCCCGAGATCGACGACGACCCGTCGCCGATCGGGCAGCCGTCCGTCAATCCCGCCAGGCGCATAATGCCGAGCCAGATGGTGCGCACCAACATCCCGATGATCGACCTCTTCAACTCGCTCGTGAAGTCGCAGAAGCTGCCGATCTTCGCGCGGGCGGGTGAGCCGTACAACGAGCTGCTCGCGCGGATCGCGCTTCAGGCGAACTCCGACGTGATCGTGATCGGCGGCATGGGGCTCAAGCACGACGAATACCTGAAGCTCCGCTCGACGCTCGACGAGTCCGGGGCGCTCGCGCGCACCGTCATGTTCGTGCACACGGCGGCGGACCCGACCGTGGAGTGCACGCTGGTGCCAGACGTCTCGCTCGCGGTCGCCGAGAAGTTCGCGCTTGAGGGGAAGGACGTGCTGGTGCTGCTCACGGACATGACCTCCTTCGCCGACGCCCTGAAGGAGATCGCGATAACGATGGAGCAGATCCCGTCCAACCGCGGATATCCCGGCGACCTCTACTCGCAGCTCGCCTCCCGCTACGAGAAGGCGGTGGACTTCGACGGCGCCGGCTCGATCACGATCCTCGCCGTGACGACGATGCCAGGCGACGACGTCACGCACCCCGTGCCGGACAACACCGGGTACATCACGGAGGGGCAGTTCTACCTGCGGAACGGGAGGATCGAGCCGTTCGGCTCGCTCAGCCGCCTCAAGCAGCAGGTGAACAAGGGCGTAGACCCCTCCGACAGGAAGTTCCTGGAAGGCAGGGGAGTCGAGAACGCGGCGGAGCTCTCCGACAGGGACGCGATAAGGCTCGCCAACACGACGCGGGAGGACCACCGCACGATCATGGACGCCATGATCAAGCTCTACGCCTCGTACAAGGAGGCGGTGGAGAAGCAGTCCATGGGCTTCAAGATGAGCGCCTGGGACCAGAAGCTCCTGAAGTACGGCGCGATGTTCGAGAACGAGATGATGGACCTCTCCGTGAACATCGAGCTCGTGGACGCGCTCGACCTCGGATGGCGCATCCTCGCCGAATGCTTCGAGAAGGGCGAAGTGGGCATACCGTCCAAGTTCACCGACAAGTACTGGCCGAAGAGGCGACAGGCATGACGCAGGGCGGACATGGGCGCGAAGAGGCCCTTGGCAAGTGAACGAGGGACGTCGTCAACTTCTTGGAAAGACTGCGGGAAGGCCAAAATGAGCATGATCGAGCAAAAGGGAATGTACCGGGAGTTTCCGCGCAGCGGCAAGCCGCACGCGAGGACCACCCACTACTGTCCGGGCTGCGGGCACGGCATAGTGAACAAGCTGATCGCGGAGGCCTGCGCCGAGCTCGGGCTCCAGGACAGCACCATCTTCGTGGACCCCGTCGGGTGCGGCGTGTTCACGTACTACTACTGGGACGCCGCCCACGTGTCGGCGGCGCACGGACGCGCCTCCGCGGCGGCGACGGGCGTATGCCGGGCGCGTCCCGACGCCGTGACGATCGCCTACCAGGGCGACGGCGACCTCGGGGCGATCGGATTCAACAACGCGTTCCAGGCGGCGAGCAGGGGCGAGCACTTCGGGTGCATATTCATAAACAACTCGCTCTACGGGATGACCGGCGGGCAGATGGCCCCCACGACGCTCGAGGGCGAGAAGACCACGACCACGCCGTTCGGGCGCGACCCGTCGCTGACCGGGCACCCCCTCCACGTCTGCGAGGTGTTCAACCAGCTCCAGGCGCCGGTGTACATCGCTCGCGTCTCGGTCGCCGACACCAGGCGCATCATGCAGTGCAAGCAGGCGATACGCCGCGTGTTCGACATCCAGCGCAGCCACAGGGGGTACGCGCTGCTCGAGATCCTCGCGCCATGCCCCACGAACTTCAGGATGGCGCCGGACGCCGCGGCCAGGTTCTGCATGAACGAGATGGAGCGCGAGTTCCCGCTCGGGACGTTCCGGGACGTCGAGAAGGGCGTGGCGGGGGCGGAGCCTTCGAGGCATCCCGAATCGCAGGCGCTGGCGGTCAGGCCGGTCCCGCTGAAGGGGTCGTGCGCCGAGCTCTTCGACGAAGGGGACTGCGTGCCGGAGGCGGTCGACTCGCCGGACGTCCCGGAGCGCCGGTTCAAGTTCGCCGGATACGGCGGGCAGGGGGTGCTGTCGCTCGGCCTCTGCATAGCGGAGGCGGCGCGCCTCGAGCGGCGGCACACGCTGTGGTTCCCGAGCTACGGCCCCGAGCAGCGCGGCGGCAGCGCGAACTGCTCCGTGGTGATCTCCGGCTCCCCGATCGGCGCGCCCACGGTGGAGCATCCGGACGTGCTCGTGTGCATGAACCAGCCGGCGTACGAGCGCTTCGCGAAGGACGTGAAGGCTGGCGGGGCCATCGTGGTCGACGAGTCCGTGCCGATCGAGGTCAAGCCGCCCGAGGGCGTGGCCCTGCACCGCTGGCCGGCGATGAAGATGGCGGAGGACTTCGGCGTGCCGAAGGCGGCGAACACGATGATGCTCGCCGCGCTCAGGAAGTTCGGCCTCACCGGGCTGTCGGACGAGAGCCTCGAGACGGCGCTCGTCGCGTCGTTCAGGAAGAAGCCCGAGCTCGGGGAGAAGAACCGCGAGCTGCTCAGGAGGGCCGTCCGATAGGCCGCCGGCCTCAGCGCGACGCGAGCGCGGCCATCCTCTGCGCGATGGTCGCCTCGTATCCGCGGTCAGAGGGGACGTAGTACCGCTTCGGGACCTTCAGGTAGCTCTGCCTCACCCAGGCGTCCTGGAAGTCGTGCGGGTAGACGTAGTCCGGCGCCTTCTCCTTGCCGACGGCCTTCACGTGCACGTTCTTCAGGTGCTCCGGCACCGGCTGCACCGCGCCGGACCGGATGTCGGCCATTGCGGCGTCGAGCGCCGCGTAGGAGCGGTTGGACTTCGGGGCGGTGGCGAGGTAGGTCGTGGCCTGCGCCAGCGAGATGCGCGCCTCGGGCATTCCGACGAACTCCACCGCCTGGAGCGCGCCGACGGCGACCGTCAGCCCGCGCGGGTCGGCGTTGCCGACGTCCTCGGACGCGAGGATCACGAGGCGGCGGGCGATGAAGCGGGGGTCCTCCCCGGCGACGAGCATCTTCGCGAGCCAGTATATGGCGGCGTCCGGATCCGAGCCCCGCACCGACTTTATGAACGCGGAGATGGTGTCGTAGTGGCCGTCCTCCCCCCTGTCGTACTGGACGACCCTCTTCTGGATGCACTCCCCGATGACCTCCGCGGTGAGGTGCACGAGGCCGTCCGCGGAAGGGGGGGTGGAGCGGAACGCTATCTCGAGGGCGGTGAGCGCGTGGCGCGCGTCGCCGTCGCACGTCTCGGCGAGGAAGCGCCTCGCCTCCGGGTCGAACGCGGAGGGGCACGAGCCGTACCCGCGCTCGACGTCCGAGCAGGCCCGGTCGAGAAGGGCGGCCACGTCTTCCGGCGAGAGCGGCCTGAGCTCGAAGACGAGGGAGCGGGACGTGAGCGGCGTGTTCACGAACATCGACGGGTTGTGGGTGGTCGCGCCGATGAGCACCACCGAGCCGTCCTCGACGTACGGAAGGAGCACGTCCTGCTGGGCCTTGTTGAACCGGTGGATCTCGTCCACGAACAGGATCGTGCCGGGCCCGCCGAGCTCGGTGCGCGCCCGGTCGCAGACCTTGCGGATCTCCGCGACGTTGGAGACGACCCCGGAGCACCTCACGAAGCTTCTCTTCGTCGTCCTGGCGATGACCTCGGCGAGGGTCGTCTTCCCGCACCCCGGCGGGCCGAAGAGGATCACGTTCGTGAGGCGGTCGGCCTCTATCACCCGCCTGAGGAGCTTGCCCCTGCCGAGGATGTGGTCCTGCCCGACAACCTCGTCGATCGTCCGGGGGCGCATCCTCGCCGCGAGGGGCTGTGTCTCACCGTAGTCCATGCGCCGAATTATACCACAAAAACTTCCCCCCAAAACCTTTGACTTGTGATACAATTAGGCGCATTTGAACAAAGCGGAGATGGCATACATGAGAAAGATCCTCTTCTGTCTTGCGGCAGGTGCGGCGCTGGGCGCTTTCGCTGCGGACGTGAACCGCAGGCGCGACGTGATTTTCTACCACTACGACATGGTCCCCGTGTTCTGGCCGAAGTCGCTTCCGTACGCGCCCGAGGGCCTGGTGAACGGCTTCGACAGCCCGAAGCGGGTCATGGACGGCATTCCCGCCCAGGCGATGGGCGCGGCCCTGAAGCCCGACACGTTCGTGTACGTGCCGATGGGGAACTTCGCGAACCTCTCCGTGGACATCCCGTCCAACGAGCCGCAGCTGGCGCAGCCCTCGGGCTCGTCCTGGCTTTCGGGCGTGAGGAACGCGCTGTCGGACATCAAGAAGGCCGGAAGGGCGTCCGACCCGATATCCACGATGAGCGACTTCATCCGCAAGAAGCACAAGAGGGAGTTCTTCGTCGGCCTCTGCGTGAACGACTCGTTCCTGCAGTACGGCTACAACCCGCTCAAGCCGCCGCCGCCGTACCTGGCCGACAACTACATGTTCAACCCGTTCAAGGCGAAGCACCTCGACTGGCTCATGGGCTCGCAGAAGGACACCCCTCCGCTCAAGGGCCTCAAGGAGAACATTCCGCCGTACGCCAACGAGTGGTGCCTCGTCGACTACGGCCAGGCCGAGGTCCGCGCCAAGTTCGTCTCGATCGCCTCGGAGATAGTCAAGTGCTACGAGATCGACGGCCTGATGATCGACTTCTGCCGGTTCCCGTGCCTCTTCCGCAGCGTCGCGTGGGGCGCGGTGGCGAGCGCGGCGCAGCGCCAGCTGATAACCGAGATGATGGCGCAGATCTCCGCCGCCGCGAGGGCGAAGGGCGTTCTGCTCGCCGTCCGCGTGCCCGACTCCCAGCAGGCCTGCAAGGACGCGGGAATGGACGTGCAGGCCTGGTTCGAGCAGAAGCTCGCCGACCTGCTCTTCATCGGCAACGAGGAGATGAACCGGTGGAGCGAGTCCGGCGAGTTCGCCAAGAAGTGCGGCGTGCCGTTCTACGCGACGCTCGAGAACTCGCGCATCTATTCTTACAACGACGAGGGCGGCCGCGAGGACGACCAGCGCATGCCGAGGCAGGTGCAGGAGGTCTACCGCGCCCGCGTGCTCGAGGCGCGGCTTGCCGGCGCGAAGGGGATCATGTACACGTCCGGGCGCACCGAGTGGTGGGACAGCTGGTGGAACTACACGCGCCCCGACCTCTTCCAGCCCGAGACTGAGAAGATCCTCTACGAGAACAAGCGGTACTTCGCGAACTACAGGTCCGGGGTCAGGCGCTTCGTGAAGGACCTGATCAGGTACGCCCCCGTGCAGAGGCAGACGCTCTACTCGTCCTCGCCGAGGGAGATCAAGGGCACCGCCCGCTACGAGATATACGTGTGGGACGAGATGGAGAAGCTCAAGGGCGGGAGCAGGCAGCCGAAGTGCTACCTCACCACGATCATGGAGATCCCGAGCGGGTGGGACGTGGACGTGAACCTGAACAACAAGCCCCTGAAGGTCATAAAGAAGCGCGCCGGATCCCAGGTCTACGCGGTGCCGGCCGGCACGCTGGTGTACGGCAAGAACGACATTCTCCTCTCCGTGAAGGGCAGCAACAGGCGCGGCCTCGTGCCGCGGATCGGCAACATCGGGATAGACGTGGTCTTCAAGGGAGACCTTGAGGTGCTCAGCAAGTCCGGGAACGTCCCCGGCGCGCTGACGACGGCGAACGGAGACAAGAAGGGGGGCGGCGCTTCCGAGGCCAAGGGCAAGCCCGCGTCCAGGAAACCCGCTAAGAAGGGAGGCCGCAAGTGAGCGACACCAATCAAGAGGTCGACGAGGAGCTCGTCGAGGAGCTGCAGGTCGAAGAGGCGAAGATCGAGGAGATCGAGAAGCAGTTCGAGACCCCGACCTTCCTCTCCCGCATGAAGGTGCTCCTTCACGGGCTGAGGGCGTCCACGGACTCCCGCGAATACAAGGAGGCGCTCATCGAGATGCAGCGCCTCCTCGCCCCGGTCGGCGCGGTGGTCATCCCGCTCATCTTCATCGCGATCCTCTTCGTGTGCTCCGTGCCGAGCAAGTCCAACAAGGACCTCACGGACATCAACATCGCGAAGGCGGAGGACGACGTGAGCCTCGACGAGCCCCCGGCGGACATGGAGGACATGCAGGATCAGTCGAGCACCGACCAGTCGATCGAGGCGGAGGTGATGAGCGAGATCGCGAACCCCTCGCTGAACAACATCGCGCTGCCCACGGACGTCGTCGCGCCGTCCTCTGACACCGCCGCGCCCACGGTCGACGCGCCGAACGCCGTCATGGACATCGTCGCGCCCGTCAAGATGCGCACCACGCTCCAGGCGTCGCGCTCCGCGGGGGCGCGCGCCAAGGCGCTCTCGAAGTTCGGCGGCGACGCCGAGACGGAGAGATGCGTGATGAGGGCGCTCCGCTGGCTGAAGACGCAGCAGCGGCCGGACGGCAGCTGGGCGGGGCGCAGCGGCTCGCTGAACATGACGGGCTTCGTGGTGCTCACGTACCTCTCGCGCGGCATCAAGCCGGGCGGCGACCCGGAGTTCGGCGACACGGTGCGGAAGGGCGTGGAGTACCTCATGCGGAACCGCCACAAGGACGCCATCGCGCTCGCGGCGCTCGCCGAGGCGTACGGCCTCTCGCGCAACCCCAACATCCGCGAGATCGTGGAGCAGTCCCTCAACGACCTCGCCGACAAGATGAAGGGGACGATATGGGGGCCGTGGAAGGACGGGTCGAAGAACGTGGAGCCGAAGGACCTGACGAAGCTCACGTTCTACGTGATGGCGCTCCGCTCGGCGCAGCTCTCGCGGTTCAAGATACCCAACCTCCAGAGGGGCCTCGACAAGCTCCGCGAAGGTTTCCTGCACCAGGCGAACAAGAAGCTCGGCGGCTTCTCGAGCGCGTACTACGGGCCGCCGGGAGCGAGCTATCCGCGAATCATGATGTGGCACTACATGCTCGGCGTGGTCGGCATGCAGTACGTGGGCGCGGGCGACAACCCCGTGATCGACAAGACCCTCGGCATCCTCATGGACGAGTGGGAGCCGCCGACGATATCGACGACGGACATCTCGTGCTGTCCCGTCCGCGCGAACTACTGGGCCACCATGGTGTTCTTCAACTACTACGAGGGAGACAAGCGCTGGTTCGAGTGGAACGCCAGGATGAAGGCCGTCTACAAGCGCGGCCAGCGCAAGATAGCCGGCAAGTACCTCGACCACCGCGGCATGCCGCAGGAGCTCGGCTACTGGGAATGCGAGGACATGCACATCGGCACCCAGCCGATCGCGCCCACGTGCTACATCGCGCTCCAGCTGATGGTCTACTACCGCTACCTGCCGACCGGGCAGAAGAACGCCTGGAAGGTCACGGACGAAAAGGAAGAGACGGACGCCGCCGGCGGCGCCGCCAAGGACGACGTGTCCGTGTCCATCGACATCTGACGGAGTCCCGGACGCACGGCGCATAATGGGGGTTATGTAAACTATGGGCGATACGTTGAGCATCGTGCCTTCCGATGGGTCTAACGACTTTCCCGTCCTCAAGGCGTTTCAGGAGTACATAGACGCCGAACAGGCCAAGGCCCGGAAGCGGATGCTTGGGCTGAGCGTCTTCTTCATCATCCTCCTCCTCGTCGTCGTCGTCACCTTCGTGCTCGTACTGACGACCGTCGTGAACAGGAACCAGGCGCTGTCCGACAGGCTTCTCGACTACGCGCTGAGGGAACGCAGCCAGGCCGCCGCCGCTCCCCAGCCGGCCGCCGCCCAGCCCGCCATCACGCCGACTGCGGTGCAGGACATGATGAAGCCCGTCATCGAGCGCTTCGAGCGCGAGCAGGCGTCCATGAAGGCCGCCTACGAGAGGCAGAGCCAGGAGGCAAAGGCGCTCGCCGACGCCCGCGACAGGGAGCGGCTCGCGGAAATAGAGAAGGCCCGAAAGGAGCTTCAGCGGGAACGCGCCCAGGCCAAGAAGGAGGCGGACGCCCAGGCGGCCAAGGAAAGGCACCTCAGGCGCCTCTATCCCGACTACTATGAGCGGCAGGACGAAGACCTCCTCCCTTCTCCCGACTATCGCCCCAAGACCCAGACGACCGCCAGGCAGCCCCAGGCCCGGCGCGACAGGACGCCGCCGGCGGCGGACACCGCAAGGCGCGCGGCTCCGCAGTCCCAGGGATCCGCGCTGTCCGACCTGAAGCCCATCACATACTTCGACAGCGGCGACGACGGCGAAGTCCCCTTCATCCTCGAGACTCCGGCCAAGAAGGCGCAGTAGACAGGGGCGGGACGAATCATGGCGGAGAAAGCGATTGTTTTCATAGACGGCGGCTGGCTGTACAAGTACAGGACCGCCCTCTTTGCGAAGTCCGGCGAGAACTCCTTCGAGATAGACTATTCAAAGCTCCCGCGCCTCCTCTGCGAGGACGTGGCGGACGCGCTCGACGAGGACGTGTCCCTCGTGCGGACGCTCTACTTCGGCTTGATCCCCTCCTCGCGCTCGGGCTACAACACGTCGAAGCAGTACTCCTTCTACGACTTCCTCGACAGCGCGTGCGGCTACGACACGAGCATCCACGAGTTCGAAATGACTCCGGACGACCCTCACCCCGCCAGCTCCTGGGTCGATGTCTCGCTCGCCACTAACCTGGTCTACTATTCGTCCATTCCGGGCGCGATGGACATCGCGATAATCGTCAGCGACAGCGCCGACCTTCTTCCCGCAATCCGCCGAGTGCGCTCCATGGGCAGGCGCGTGCAGCTCGTCGGATCCCACCGCCACCCGCTCGCCCTTCCGGGCGGACCGCGCGTCGGGGACTTCCCACCGATATGCCTGGACACCCACGCCGAGGACATGAGGCTCGTGAGGACTCCCACCAAGCGCATCTGCAAGCAGTGCGGATGCGAAGAGGTGACGACCTGGGCCGGCGCGGAGTTCTTCTGCGACAAGTGCAGGGGACGCCACAAGAGCCCCTAACGCGTTAGGGGCTCCTGCCGGCGGAGGGCTATTCGGCCCTGAAGAGCCTCATCACCCTCTTCACGTCATCGGCTATCGCGCCAGTCACGCAGGTCGCGACGTCATGGAACTGCAGGCCCTCGGGGGTGCGCTTCACGATGTCGTACACGCCCTTGCCGCCGGCAAGAGCCCCGTACGTGTAGTAGTTTATCTTGCGGATGCCCTTTCCGATCGCCTGATGGTAGTCCTCGGCGGAGAGCCCGGAGCCGCCGTGCATCACGAGCGGAAGCTCCCCGGTTGACTTCCTCACCTCGTCTATCACGCCAAAGGAAAGCTTCGGAGTGGTCTTGTACACGCCGTGGACGGTCCCGAAGGAGATCGCAAGGGCGTCCACGCCCGTCGTCTGGACGAACCGGGCCGCCTCGTCGGGCTTCGTGTAGAAGTCCTCAGGCCTGTATTCCTTGAGCTCGCCGTTGAAGTTGTGCGGCATGGAGCCGAGCTCCGCCTCGGTCGTCGCGCCAAGCGCGTGGGCGGTCTTCGCGACGAACGCCGTGGCCTTCATGTTCTCCTCGTACGGAAGCGCCGAGCCGTCGAACATCACGGAGGTGAAGCCCATCGCCAGGGCGCGAAGGCAGATCTCGATCGAATCCCCATGGTCGAGGTGCACCGCCACGGGCGTCTTTGCGGCGCGCGCCAGCTGTATCATTATCGGCCCGGCGACTGCGAGCGGGATGTACTTCTCGTGCGCAGGGGCGTGCTGCAGGATGAACGGTATGCCCAGTTCCTCCGACGCCCTTATCGCGCCCATTGCGGACTCCAGCGAGGCGCAGTTGAATCCGCCGACGGCATAGTTCCCCTTGACGGCATCGGCAAGGATTTCCTTCATGCTAACAAGCATTGCTCTACCCTTTCACTTTCTTTTCGTTTTCTTTACACAAGACCATCATACGTCGGTTCTCCGGTTTATGGCGCGGCGCAGCGTAAGCGGATCGGAATAGGACACCCCGGAGTCCGCCGGCAGCCCGAACGCGAGCCGCGAGACCCGAAGCCCCGTCCCAAGCCCGGCCAGGTATTCGGCCAGGTAGCCGGCGGTGGCGTCCCCTTCCATGTCCGTCGAGACCGCGATGAGAACCTCGGAGAAGCGCTCGTCGACCACCCTCTCGCCAAGTTCCCGAAACCGGAGCCTGTCCGGCCCAATCCGGTGCGTGGGCGAGAGCTTCCCGCCGAGGACGTGATACCGGCCCTTGAAGGCGCCGGAAGCCTCTATGGGGAGGATGTCCGCAGGCTCCTCTACCACGCACACCACCCCGCCGTCCCTCAGCGCGTCGGAGCAGAGGCGGCACGGATCCTCGTCCTTGACGGTGAACGCCCCGCACCTGGAGCAGCATACTACCGAATCGCGGGCGGCCTTCAGGGCCCAGGAAAGCGGATCGAGAAGCCGAACCGGCTCCCTGAGCAGCGCAAGCGCCGCCCTCGAGGCGGATCGCCTCCCGAGACCGGGCAGCTTCGAGAGAATCCGCGTCAGATCCTCGATCGGGGTGACCATTTACTTGCCGAAGAGCCCGCCCATGCCCTCTGCCTGCATGACTTTCGCCATGTGCTCCTGGGTCGTCTTCTTCACGTTCTTCAGGGCGCCGTTTACGACGTTGAACAGCATCGTCTCGAAGCGGTCGTGCTTGCCGCTCGACGCCTCTGCCCACGTCTCGGGCGAAATGCTGATCTTGGAGATCGTGAAGTCGCCCTTTGCCGTCACGGTGATTCCGCCGTTCGAGTAGTCTACGCTTATCTTCTCTATCTCCTGCTGGATGCGCTTCGCCTCTGCGCGCATCTGCATCGCCTGCTTTACCTGATCGAAGATTCCCATGTCCTGTCCCCTGTCTCCTGTGTACTTGGTTAAGTGAATCGGTTAGAAAGGCCTGCCGGAAAGATCCTCGTAGGCCTTCACGTAGATCTCCCTCGTGCGGCCGATCACGTCGTCCGGCAGCACCGGTCCCGGCGGCTGGTGGTTGAAGTTCACGGAGTCGAGCCAGTCGCGCACGAACTGCTTGTCGAGCGACGGCGGGTTCGCTCCGACCCTGTAGCTCTCCGCAGGCCAGAAGCGCGAGGAGTCGGGCGTAAGCACCTCGTCCGCGAGGATCAGGGAGCCGTCCGCGTCCTGGCCGAACTCGAACTTCGTGTCGGCGATGATGATGCCGCGCTCGCGCGCGTAGTCCGCCGCCTTCGCGTAGAGGCCGATCGTCGCGTCCTTCAGCGCCTTCGCGGTCGCCTCGCCGACGAGCGCCTTCGTCTGCTCGTAGTTGATCGCCTCGTCGTGGTCGCCGATCGCGGCCTTCGTCGTCGGCGTGAAGAGAACCTCGTCGAGCTTCGACGCGTTCTCGTATCCGGCGCGGATCCTCTCGCCGTTGACGGTGCCGGACTTCTGGTACTCCTTCCACCCGGATCCCGTGAGGTATCCCCTGGCGATGCATTCCACCTCGACCATCTTCACCTTCTTCACGAGCATGGAGCGCCCGCGGAGATCGTCCCTGTACGGCCGCAGCTCGGCCGGATACTCGTCCACGTCGGCGGTTATGAGATGGTTCTTCATCCCGAGGAACTCCATCCAGAAGAGCGAGAGGCGGTTCAGCACGCGGCCCTTGTCCGGGACGCCGCACGGGAGGATCACGTCGAACGCGCTTATGCGGTCCGTGACGACCATGAGCAGCCTGTCGCCGAGGTCGTAGACGTCGCGCACTTTGCCGCTTTTGGACGGGACGCCCGGAATGTCGCATTCCAGCAGGGCGTGGTTCTTGTCATACTTCATGGGTTTCTATGCCTTTCGAGATGTGCGCATTATACCACAAACGCTAGTCGAGGATGCGGTCGAAGCCGCCGCCTCCCTCCCCGGACTCTCCGGCGTCGCCGGCGTCCACCATGCGCGCGGGCCTGGCCTTCGGACGCTCGCCGAAGAGCACGGTGCCGAGACGAAGCCAGGTCGCGCCCTCCTCCACGGCAATCTCGTAGTCCCCGCTCATCCCCATGGAGAGCCGCGGCAGCCTCACGCCGAACTCCGCCTCCATCGCGTCCCGAAGCTCCCGGAGGGCGCTGAAGCACGGCCGGGCCTCCCCGATCTTGTCCTGCGGGAAGAACGGCGCCATGGTCATGAATCCCTCGAGCGTCAGCGACGGACACCTCTCCATGATGTGCTCGACCGCCGCCGGCACGTCCGAAGGCCTCATCCCGTCCTTGGATCGCTCCCCGGAGGTGTTCACCTCGAGCAGGACGCGAGGACGCCTGCCCAGCTCGGCGGCGACGCTTTCGATCCTGTCGATCAGCGGAATCGAGTCCACCGAGTGGAAGCACTCGAACAGCTCGAGCGCGTGGCGCACCTTGTTGCGCTGGAGATGCCCGATCAGGTGCCATTCAGGACCGGAGACCGAAAGCGGCTGCTTCCACATCGCCTCCTGCACCTTGTTCTCCCCGACAATCCGAAGCCCCGCGTCCCAGGCCTCCCTCACGACCTCGGCCCCGTGGGTCTTGGTGACCGCCACGATCTCCACCTCCGAGACGTCCCGGCCTGCGCGCCGGCATGCGGCGGAAATGCGCTCCCGCACGCCCTCCAGTATCGTTGACAGATCTTCCATGCCGATGGCCTTCCTATCTCCTTGCCGTCATTGACGCATCCTCGCCGAGGCGTACCTGTCGCGTCCGGCGAAATCCCGCTCTATCGCAACGTCGCTGAAGCCGTAGTCCTGCAGCATTCTGCGCAGGGCCGCGCCCTGGCTCTCCCCTATCTCGAGGAAGATCGCGCCGCCGGGACGGAGCACGTTCATCGCGTCTCCCACGAAGGCGTCGTAGAGGTCCAGCCCAGCCTCGCCCCCGACGAGGGCGGTCCTGGGCTCGAAGTCGCGAACCCTCGGATCGAGGACTTCGTACTCGGCGGCCGTCACGTACGGCGGGTTGGACACTATGATGTCCACCGACTCCGGGTCGAATTCGTCCAGCCCATCCGCGACGGCGAACCTAACCCTGCCGTCAAGCCCGCAGCGCGCGGCGTTCTCGATCGCCAGCGACACCGCGTCGGACGAGATGTCCGTGCCGAGAAACGTCCCGCAGCCGAGCTCCTTGGCGAGGCTCAGTATTATGCACCCGCTTCCGGTGCCGACGTCGACGATGAACGGCCTCCCGGCCCCGAGCGACGCAGGGTCCATCCCCTTCACGTGCCTTATCACCCGCTCGACCAGCTCCTCCGTCTCCGGCCTGGGGATCAGCGCCCGCCGGTCGCACTTGAGCGTGAGCGAGCGGAAGTCCCACTCGCCGAGCACGTACTGCAGAGGCTCCCCGCCGGAGAGGCGCACCATGGCGCGCCTCATCGCGTCAAGATGGACTTCCCGCACGGGCTCCGCCTCGCGCGACGCGACGAAGCCGCGTCCGCACCCGAGGAGACGCGCCGCCAGCAGCTCCGCCGCGCACTGCGAATCAGGGACGCCGCGCTGCCGGAGATACGCCTCCGTGAGGAGGATGATTTCCCTCCAGGTCTTCAAAGACGTCAGAACGGAAGGTTTTCCGTGTCTCCGGCGAGCGCGTCCTCCGGGACGTCCGCCGGCTCGGGCATCGGCTCCGTGGAGGACCCGTCCGCGTCAAGCAGCTCGAGGTTCAGCGCCGTGAGGTCGGTGAAGTACTTGTTCTTGCCCGTCTTGGGGTCCTGCCACACGCGGCCGTCTATCGCGAAGCGGACCTTCGCGCGCTGGCCCTTCTGGACGCCGTTGAGCTTCGACGTGTTGTCCTTCTTGAATGTGAAGGCGATGTGGTTGGGGTACTTGGTCTGCACGTCGCTGTCGTCGGTCAGCACGAGATCCCTCTTCGTGAATCCGCTCGAAAAGGTCTGCAGCTCGCAGACCGTCTCGACTATGCCAATGTACTCGTAGATTGCTTGCATTTTTCTTGTTCCTTCTTGATTTGACTGTTTCGGAAATGTTCCTGGGGCGCTAGTGCCTGAAGCTGCGCTGCCCCGTGTAGACCATCGCGACGCCAGCGTCGTTCGCGCAGTCGATCACGTCCCAGTCGCGGATCGCGCCGCCGGGCTGCACGACCGACGTGATGCCCTCGCGGATGCCGACCTCGAGCCCGTCGCGGAACGGGA
>CAVERN010000016.1:0-19481 GCA_963618095.1 bacterium
GAGGACGGCATGGCCGAGGGAGACTGGGACGGCTGGGTCGCCCTCACGAAGGCGATAGGCGACAAGTGCCAGCTCGTCGGCGACGACCTCTTCGTCACGAACGTCAAGTACCTCGAGAAGGGCATCAAGCTCGGCGCGGCCAACTCGATCCTCATCAAGGTCAACCAGATCGGCTCGCTCTCCGAGACGCTCGACGCGATCGAGATGGCGCACCGCGCCGGGTACACGTCCGTGACCTCCCACCGCTCCGGCGAGACCGAGGACGCCACGATCGCCGACATCGCGGTCGCGACGAACTCCGGGCAGATCAAGACCGGCTCCATGAGCCGCACGGACCGCATCTGCAAGTACAACCAGCTTCTCCGCATCGAGGAGCAGCTCGGCGACAAGGCGGTCTACGGCTACAGGAAGGTCCGCTGAGCCTTCCCCCAGGCATGGGCCTGAAGGCGCACCCGCGCAGGCGGGTGCGCCTTTGCGTTTGTGGTATAATCCAGCGCCACTATGAAAGCCGAAACGAAACAATTCAAGGCGGAGATCGGGCGGATGCTCGACCTCGTCGTCAACTCCCTCTATTCCAAGAAGGAGATATTCCTCCGCGAGCTGCTCTCCAACGCGTCCGACGCCATCGACCGGGCGAAGTACCTGGGCCTCGTGGACAAGGAGCTCGTCGCCGACGCCCCGGAGTGGGCGATACGCATCTCGGCGGACCGGGCGGGCGGCACGCTCTCCATCTCCGACAACGGCTACGGCATGGACGGCGACGACCTCGAGGGCAACCTCGGCACCATCGCCTCCTCCGGCACGAAGAAGTTCATGGAGGCCGCCGCTGAGAAGGACGGCGCCGGCCTGCCCGAGCTGATCGGCCGCTTCGGCGTTGGGTTCTACGCCGCGTTCATGGTCGCGGACCGGGTCACGGTCGTCTCCCGGAAGCGGGGCGAGAGCGAGGCGTTCTCGTGGGAGTCGGACGGCGCCGGGTCGTACACGGTCGCGGGCGCGGAGCGCGACGGGTTCGGCACCACGATCACGCTGCACCTCCGCGCCGGGCAGGACGAGTACCTGAACGAGTGGCGCGTCCGCGAGCTCGTCAAGGCGTACTCCGACTTCATCGCCTATCCGATATACTTCGAGGAGCTCGGCAAGAAGGACGGGGCTGCGGAGCCGAAGGACGGCGAGGGCAAGAAGGAGCCCGAGCCGCCTAAGCCGCTCAACACGATGGTCGCCCTCTGGAAGCGTCCGAGGAAGGACGTGAAGAAGGAGGAGTACGACGAGTTCTACAGGCACCTCACCCACGACTTCGAGGAGCCGCTCGAGACGATCCCGTTCTCCGGCGAGGGGCAGGTGGAGTTCAAGGCGCTGCTCTTCATCCCGAAGTCCGCCGGCATGGACCTGTACATGCCGCAGACGAAGCGCGGGCTTTCGCTCTACGTGCGCAACGTGTTCATCGGCAACGACTTCGACCTGCTCCTCCCGGAGTACCTCCGCTTCGTCAAGGGCGTGGTGGACTCCGCCGACCTGCCGCTCAACGTCTCGCGCGAGATGCTGCAGGACGACCAGGTGATATCGAAGATCAAGTCCGCGGTCACCTCCAAGATCCTCTCCACGCTCGAGGAGATGAAGGGCAGGGAGTCGTACGACGCGTTCTACGCGGCGTTCGGCCGCGTCCTGAAGGAGGGCCTGCACTCCGACTACGCCAACGCCGAGCGGATCAAGAAGCTCCTCAAGTACCCGACCTCGCAGTCCGCCCCCGGCAAGTCGATCTTCCTCGAGGACTACGTGAAGAAGATGCCGCAGGACCAGAAGGACATCTACTACATCTGCGCCGAGAGGGAGGACGAGGCCAGGCGCGCCCCGCAGCTCGAGCAGGCGGAGAGGCACGGCCTCGACGTGCTGCTGTTCGTCGACCCGGTGGACGAGTGGCTCGTGGACTCCCTCCGGGAGTTCGACGGCAGGAAGCTCGTGGACATCGCGCGCGGCGACGTGCAGTTCGGGAGCGAGGTCGAGCGCAAGGCGGAGAAGGAGGCCAACGAGAAGGCCGCCGCCGGGCTCAGGCCGTTCCTCGAGAAGGTGAAGGACCTGCTCAAGGACCACGTGTCGGACGTGCGCGTCTCCACGCGCCTGGCCGAGAGCCCGTGCTGCCTGGTCGCGTCCGAGAACGCGCTCTCCCCGGCGATGGCGCGCATGATGCGCGCGATGAAGCAGCCGGTCCCGGACGAGAAGCGGATCCTCGAGGTGAACGCCTCGCACCCGCTCGTCGAGAAGGCGAGGGGGCTCGAGGGCGACGCGCTCGCCGACGCCGTGGAGCTGCTCTTCGACCAGGCGCTCGTCGCCGAGGGCAGCCCCGTGCCGAACCCGTCGCGCTTCGCGAAGCTCCTCACCTCGCTCATGATGAAGTGAGGCAATTGCAAAACTTCGCACACTTGGTATGGTTGGCGTTCCATCGCCAGCCGCGGACGGCGGTGGAACGCCGTCCCTACCGAGTTTTGCAATTGCCTCAAGTGAGCGGTCGGATTGTGATATAATTGGCGGCCGTTATGGGACAGCTGGAAGAATCGCTCGAGCTCTCGCTCGATTTCACGAAACTTGAGAAGGTCGGCAGGCAGGTCTCCGAGACCCGCGCCGCCGGCGCCGCCGCGTGCGACCCCGGGGTCATCCCCGTCGCCGTGCAGAACGCCGACACGAAGGAGGTCATCCTCGTCGCGTACACTAACGAGCACGCGATGAGGGAGTCCTTCGCGAAGCGCAAGCTCATCCTGTGGTCCACGAGCCGCAACAGGCTGTGGTTCAAGGGCGAGACGAGCGGGGAGACGTTCGACCTGCTGGAGGCGTACGTGAACTGCGAGCAGAACTCGCTCCTGTACGTGGTGCGTCCGTGCCGGGGCGGCATCTGCCACACGAAGAACGCGGCGGGCGCGCCGCGCAACTGCTACTATCGGCGCATCGACTTCGACACGCTGGCGCTCACGAACATTGACAAGTAGGGACAGGTAGAAAGGAGACTGGACGATGAGTTGGGGACCTTGGCAGATACTGCTTCTGCTGGCGATAATACTTCTCCTCTTCGGAGGCAAGAAGCTTCCGGAGCTGGCGCACTCGCTCGGCAAGTCGCTCGGCGAGTTCAAGAAGGGCAAGGAGGAGGGCGACCGGCCCGACGCGAAGCCGGGCGTGGAGGGGAAGGCCGCGGACGCGAGGCAGATCCCGTCCGCCGAGAAGCCGGCCCAGTCCGAGGCGGTCGCCTGACCGGCATGGCTGCCAACGACGACGCGAAGATGCCGTTCGACAGGCTCGACGGGCGCCTGCGCCTCGCGATAGGCGAGATCGGCTACGACACTCCCACCCCGATCCAGGAGAAGGCGATCCCTCCGCTCCTGGACGGCCGGGACCTGATAGGCTGCGCCCAGACCGGCACCGGCAAGACGGCGGCGTTCCTGCTGCCGATCCTGGACGCGATCTGCCGGAGCGGCTCCAGGGCGCGCGCGCGCCACCCGGTCGCGCTCGTGCTCAGCCCCACGAGGGAGCTTGCCGCGCAGATCGGCGCGAACTTCGCGAAGTACGCCAGGCACACCAAGACCCGCTTCGCCTGCGTGTTCGGCGGGGTGAGCCAGTTCAGCCAGGTGCGCGACATCGACCGCGGCGCGGAGGTCGTGGTCGCCACGCCCGGGAGGCTGATGGACCTGATGTCGCAGGGCCACGTGTTCCTCGACTCGGTGGAGCGCTTCGTGCTCGACGAGGCGGACCGCATGCTCGACATGGGCTTCCTGCCGGACATCAGGCGGATAATCTCCAAGCTGCCGGAGAGGCGGCAGTCGATGTTCTTCTCCGCGACGCTGTCGCCGGAGATACTCAGGCTCGCCGGGGAGCTCGTGCGCGACCCGGTGCAGGTGATGATCTCGCCCGAGACGCCCACGGTGGACGCCATCAGCCAGCGTCTCATGTGCGTGGAGAAGGGCGGGAAGGACGGCCTCCTCACGTGGCTGCTCGAGGGCAACCCGGAGTGGCGCAAGGTCATGGTGTTCGCCAGGACGCGCCGGGGGGCCGACCGCGTCCTCAAGAAGCTTCTGCGCAAGGGCATCACCGCCGCGGCGATCCATTCGGACAAGACGCAGAACCAGCGCACGAGGGCGCTCGACGGCTTCAGGCGGGGCACGGTGCGGGCGCTCGTGGCGACGGACATCGCCAGCCGCGGCATCGACGTGCCGGAGGTCGACCTCGTGGTGCAGATGGAGCTCCCGCTCGAGCCGGAGTCCTACGTCCACCGCATCGGCCGCACGGCGCGCGCCGGCAAGGGAGGGGCGGCGATCGCGTTCGTCGCGCCGGAGGAGTGGGTGCTCGTGAAGTCCGTGGAGCGCTTCATAAGGAAGCAGGTGCCGGTGGACCGCGACCACCCGTTCCACGTGGACGTGCGCGGCAAGGACGGCGACGGGCTGCCCACGGCGCCGTGGATAAAGGGGCGGAAGTTCCGGGAGCTTGCGCAGCCCAGGCCCAAGGGCGGCAAGTTCCCCCGCCGCCGCAAGGGCGCCGGGAGGAGGCAGCCCGACTTCGGGCAGAAGGCCCGGTTCTCGTAGACCCCGCAGCAGGCGACAGAGCAATGAAGAAGAGAGAGTTTCCGCCGAAGGGCGCAGAGAAGGCCGAGAAGAAGGCCAAGGAGCCGCTCGTGAGGGGGCGCACCGCCGCGGACGACGTGGACGCCGTGATCGCGCAGTACGGACTGCCGAAGGAATTCCCGAAGGAGGTCCGCCGCGAGGCGCGGAGGATCGCCGCGGCGGGGGCCGTGTACTTCGACAGGCGGCTCGACCTCCGCAAGAGGTACGTGTTCACCTGCGACCCGGCGACCGCGAAGGACTTCGACGACGCGCTGTCGGTTGAGCGCGGCCCGGGCGGCGGCCTGACCCTGGGCGTGCACATCGCCGACGTCTCCCACTACGTGAGGCCGGGAACCGTCCTGGACGTCGAGGCGTTCAGGCGCTCCACGAGCGTCTACCTCCTCGACCGGGTCGTCCCGATGCTCCCGGAGGAGCTCTCGAACGGCGTGTGCTCGCTCGTGCCAGGGGAGGACCGCCTCGCGTTCTCCGCGTTCCTCACGTTCGACAGGTCCGGGCGCTGCGTCGCCCGGCGCTTCGCGAAGTCGATCATCCGCTCGAAGGACAGGTTCACGTACGAGCAGGTGCTCTCCGTCATCCGCAGGGGACGCGGCGCCTCGCAGGGCGACAGGGCGATCCTCGCCATAAGCGACCTCGCCCAGAGGCTCCGCGCCCGGCGCTTCGCCGACGGGGCGCTGGACCTCGAGGTGCCGGAGACCGAGATCCTGCTCGACGCCCAGGGCCGCATGACCGGGCTCGAGACGCGCCCCTACGACGAGGCCCACCAGATGGTGGAGGAGTGCATGGTCGCCGCGAACGAGGCGGTCGCCAGGGAGCTCTGGACCCGGGGCGTCCACGTGCTGGCGCGCCTGCACGAGCGCCCAGACCCGGAGCGGCTGGGGCAGCTGCGCGCGGACCTGGCGTCCATCGGGGTGAAGTGCGGCGACCTCTCGCACGGCCGGAACGTCGCGTCCTTCCTCTCCCGCATCAAGGGCGATCCGCTGGAGGGCACGATAGCGGTGATGGTGCTGCGCTCGATGAAGCGCGCCTGCTACGACGCCGGCCAGATGGGGCACTTCGGCCTCGCCAAGGACTTCTACTCCCACTTCACGAGCCCGATACGCCGCTATCCGGACCTCGTGCTGCACCGCCAGCTCGCGGACTTCCTCGAGACGGGGAGCGGCCGCCTCCCGCAGCAGGTCCTGGACCGGGCCGCGAAGCACTGCTCCGAGCTCGAGGAGCGGGCCGACGAGGCGGAGCGCACGCTCAAGGACGTCAAGAAGTACAGGTTCGTGGAGGAGAACGGCGGCGAGTTCGACGCGACGGTCAGCCGGGTGATGCCGTTCGGCGTGTTCGTGGACGTGCCGGCGCTGGCGACCGGCGGGCTCGTGCCGATATCCGCGCTCTCGGACCGCTTCGTGCGCTTCGACGAGGGCAGGATGGCCCTCGGGGACGGCGAGCGCGAGTGGCGCATCGGCGGGCGCCTACGCGTCCGCGCGACGAAGGTCGACTGGAAGAACCACTGGATAGACTTCGCCGCCGTCGGCGGCGTCTGCCAGGCCCGCGGCCGCGGGCGGCGCCGCTCCGGGGAGGGCCGGCCGGAGGGCGGGGAGTCGCGCCGGCGCAGAAAGAGGGGAAGACGCTGATGGACCTGTCCGCGCTGATCGAGAGGTTCAACGTCAAGGGCAGGCTCGTCACCCTGGTCCCGTTCGGCAACGGCAACATAAACGACACGTTCCTCGCCGTCTACCGCAACACGTTCACCGAGACGCAGGTGGTGCTGCAGCGCGTGAACCGCGCCGTGTTCCCCCGGCCCGAGTCGATAATGGACAACATGCACGCGATAACGCTGCACTGCCACGAGAAGCTCGAGGCGGACGCCAGGGGCGGCCGGGACGACCGGGTGTGGCAGATGCCGCGCATCGTGAAGACCAAGGGGGGCGGCGACTTCGTCCGCGACGAGCGCGGGGACGTGTGGCGCGTCATCACGCGCATCCTCTCCGCGCACGCGTTCGACACCGCGCAGAGCCCGGAGCACGCGCTCGAGTGCGGCAGCGCGCTCGGCCACTTCCACTACCTGGTCTCCGACATGTCCCCGGCGGCGATCGAGAACCCGCTGCCCGGCTTCCACGTCACGAGCGGATACCTGAAGAGCTACGACCGCACCCTCAGGTCGAAGAGGGCGAAGGACCTGCTCGGCGCGTCCGTCGAGGCCAAGAGGCTCGCCAGGTACATCGACGAGCGCCGGGACTTCGCCTGCTGCCTCGAGCGCGCGGAGGCGAGCGGGGAGCTGAGGCGCAGGATGTTCCACGGCGACCCGAAGGTGAACAACATAATGATCGACGACTTCACCGGCAAGGGCACGGCGATGATCGACCTCGACACCGTCAGCCCCGGGCTCGTGCAGATCGACGTCGGCGACGCCGTCCGCTCGATCTGCAACCCGGCCGGCGAGGAGGAGACCAACCTCGGCAAGGTGGCGTTCAGCGAGGAGCTCTTCCTCGCGTTCATGAAGGGCTACATGCGGGAGGCAGAGTCGTTCATGTCCGACGCCGACCGGGACTGCCTCTACGACGCCGTGCGGCTCCTGCCGTTCGAGCTGGGCCTCAGGTTCTTCCAGGACTACCTCGCCGGGGACAGGTACTTCAAGACGCAGCGGCCGGCGCAGAACCTGAACCGGGCGCGCGTCCAGTTCCGCCTCTGCGAGTCCATCGAGGCCCGCGAGGGCTCGATCCGCAGGATGCTCAAGCGCCTGTAGGGGATGCCGCGGATGCGCCTTTCCCTGTCTGCATGCTCTGCGCTCTATCCCGAGCGCCTCGAGAGGATCGAGGGGGACGTCCCCGGCCGGCCGATCTGGTTCGGACGTGTCGCGGAGCCCCTGCCCGAGGTCGCCGACCCGGAGTTCGACTTCCGCGCCTGCCGTCTGCTGTCGTGGGCCGCGGCGGACATGGCCGGCCCCGTCGCCCGCGCCCTGTCGCGCTACGGGAGCGGGCGCGTCGCGGTGCTTCTCGGGGCGTCCAACACCGGCGTGGACGAGGCGGAGCGCTGCGTCGACGAGGCGCTCGCCGCCGGCGGCGGAGATGGCCTTGCGCTCCCGGAGCGCTTCCGCTTCTCCATGCTGGAGCTCGGCTCGCCGGCCGAGTTCCTCGCCCGGTCCGTCGGGGCGCAGGGCCCGTGCTACACGATATCCACGGCGTGCAGCTCCTCCGCCAAGGCGTTCCCCGCCGCCCGCCGCCTCATCGAGGCGGGGATCTGCGACGCCGCCGTCGTCGGCGGCGTCGACGGACGGTGCCGGTTCGCCATGAACGGCTTCAGCGCGCTCGGGGCCCTGGCGAGGGAGCGGTGCCGCCCGCTCGCCGACGACCGGGACGGCATATGCCTCGGCGAGGGCGTCGCGCTCTTCCTGATGGAGCGCGAGGACGCCGCCGCCCCGGACGGCGCCGGGCGCGGGGTGTGCTTCTGCGGCGCGGGGGAGTCGTCGGACGCGTACCACGCCACGGCCCCGGACCCGGAGGGCCTCGGCGCGGAGGCCTCGATGCGCGGCGCGCTCGCCGACGCGGGCCTTGGGCCGGGGGACGTCGACTACGTGAACCTGCACGGCACCGGCACCGTCGCCAACGACTCCATGGAGATGAAGGCCGTGAGGCGCGTGTTCGGCGACGGCCTCCGCCGCGGCGACGCCGCGAACCCGCTCGTCGTGGAGTCCACGAAGTCCCGCACCGGGCACTGCCTGGGGGCGGCGGGCGCCGTGGAGGCGGCGATATGCTGGCGCCGCATACGCGCGGGGGAGGCGCGCCTGGCGCTGTCCAACTCGTTCGCGTTCGGCGGAAGCAACGCGAGCGTGCTGCTGTCGCGCCGCTGAGCCGCGCTGTCCGGGCTGTGGTATAATCCCCCGCCAAAGCAAACGCGGAGGATCATAGCCATGGACAGCAAACTCTACATCAGGCCGCCGCTCGTGGACCGGGCGTTCCACTGGGAGGGCAGGAGGCAGCCACGCACCAGGAAGGAGCTGGACTCGTTCTTCAGGAGCGCGGAGGTGCGCAGGGTGAAGCGCGACATCTGCGAGATGGGGCGCCGCATCTACGCCAGGGGGTACACGGACGGCAACGGCGGCAACCTCTCGGTGCGCGTCGGCGAGGACCTCGTGCTGTGCTCCCCCACGCTGTGCTGCAAGGGCTTCATGAGGGAGGAGGACATCTGCCTCGTCGACATGAGCGCCGGCCAGCTCTGCGGATACCGCCCCCGCACCTCCGAGGTGAAGGTGCACATAGCGATGATGAAGGCGACCGGGATGAACGCGTGCATCCACTGCCACCCGCCGCACTGCAACGCGTTCATCTTCGCCGGGCAGGTGCCGCCGAACGGGATAAACCCCGAGGCGGACATATTCCTCGGGCAGATCCCGCTCGCCCCGTACGGCACCCCCGGCACCGACGAGGTCGCCGCGAGCGTGGCCGAGGCGGCGAAGCGCTCCAACGTCGTGTTCATGGAGAACCACGGCATCGTCTGCGGCGGGCGCGACATAGAGGAGGCCGAGTGGTTCGCCGAGAACGCCGACGCCTTCTGCCAGTGCTGCCTCCTCGCCTCTCTCCACGGCAGGCCCCTCCAGCAGGTCGGCAGGGAGAGCGTGCGGGACTTCCTCGAGATCCGCAGGTCGATGGGCCTTCCCATCCCCGAGGGCCAGGCGCTCTACAACACGCAGACGTTCGCCGGGCGCCGGATGAAGAGGGTCGGGAAATGAGGCGGCATCTCGCGATAGACATAGGCGCGTCCTCCGGCCGCCACATACTCGGATGGGTCGAGGACGGCGAGATAAGGCTCCGGGAGGTCTACCGCTTCGACAACTCGCAGGTCTCGCGCAACGGCCACGACTGCTGGGACCTCCAGGCGCTGGCCAGGCACGTGCTGGCGGGCTGCAGGGCCGCGGCGGACTCGGGCCAGGCCCCCGAGACGATCGGCATCGACACGTGGGGCGTGGACTTCGTGCTCGTGGACGGACGCGGCCTTCCGGTCGGCGACGCCGTGGCCTACCGCGACGGGCGCACCGCCGGAATGCCGGAGTACGTGGACTCCGTGATCCCGTTCGGCGAGCTCTACTCGCACTGCGGCATACAGAAGGCGGTGTTCAACACGATCTACCAGCTCGCCGCGCTGAAGAGGGAGCGCCCGGAGCAGCTCGAGAGGGCCGAGCGCATCCTCCTCATCCCGGACTACCTCAACTACGTGCTCACCGGCAGGATGGTCAACGAGTACACCGACGCCTCCACCACGTCGCTCGTGAACGCGGAGACGTGCGACTGGGACCGGGAGGTGATCGCGCGCCTGGGCCTGCCGGACCGCATCTTCAGGCCGCTCTCCATGCCGGGGACGGTGGTCGGCGGCCTCACGGGCGCGGTGAGGGCGGCGGTGGGCTACGACGCGAAGGTAGTGCTCCCCGCCTGCCACGACACGGGCTCCGCGTACCTGGCGGTGCCCGCCCGCGACGACCGGGCGATCTACCTCTCGAGCGGCACCTGGAGCATAATCGGCGTGGAGAACGACCGGGCGATAGCGACCCCGGAGTCGTGCGCCGCGAACTTCTCGAACGAGGGCGGCGCGTGGCGGCGCTTCAGGTTCCTCAAGAACATCATGGGCCTCTGGATGATACAGTCCATACGCCGCGAGCTGAACGGCGTGTCGTACGTGGAGGGCAAGGCCGGCTCCGCGACCGCCGCCGCGCTCGCGGGGCTGTCGGACTGGGAGCGCGGGCGCAGCTACTCCTTCGCCGACCTCGAGGCGGCCGCGCGCGCGGCGGCGGACTTCCCGTCCGTCGTGGACGCGGCGGACAGGGCGTTCTTCGCGCCGGACTCCATGACGGCCGCCGTCTGCAGGGCGTGCGCCGACGGCGGGCAGAAGGCGCCTGCCACGGTCGGCGAGCTCCTGCAGTGCGTCTACTCCTCCCTCGCCCGCAGCTACGCGAAGGAGGCGAAGCTCCTCGCCTCCATCACCGGCAAGGACTACACCACCCTCAACATCGTCGGCGGCGGGTCGAAGGACCGCTACCTGAACGACCTGACCGCGAAGGCGACCGGGCTCGAGGTGGTCGCCGGCCCCACGGAGGGCACGGCGATAGGCAACCTCATCGTCCAGATGATCGCCTCGGGGGAGTTCTCCGACCTCGCGGAGGCCCGCCGGGCGATCGTCCGCTGACGGCGCCCCCGCCACACAGAGATGAACAGGATCCTGTTCGAGAGCCGGGAGATCGTGGACGGGGTCGCCGCGTTCTCCGACGCCCGCGCGGAGCACGTGCTGAACGTCCTGCACGGCGAGGTCGGCGACACCCTGAAGACCGGCGAGCTGGACGGCCCCGTGGGGACTTCGGTCATCGTCGAGGTGCGGGGCCTCCACGAGCGGGAGCCCGGCTCCCCCCAGCGCGGCAGCGGCCTGCTCGCCGGCACCGTGGTGGTGAGGTGCTCGCACGACGCCGCCCCGAGGCGGCCGTGGTTCGACCTGGTGCTGGCCCCGCCGCGCCCGAGGACCCTCAGGCGCCTTCTTCCGCAGCTCGCGGCGCTCGGCGTGGGGAAGATCGTGCTCGTGGGCGCGGCGCGCGTGGAGAAGTCCTTCTGGGGAGCGCAGATAATGAGGGAGGACGTGAGCCGTCCGCTCCTGGTGGACGGGCTCATGCAGGGCGGAACGTCCATCGTGCCCACGATCCGGTGCGAGCGGAGCTTCGCGAGGTACCTGGAGTCCGGGATCGCGCGGGAGTTCGCCGGGTGCGAGGCGTTCGTCGCGCATCCCGGCCCCGCGCCCTCCGGCGCCGTCCGCCGCGCCGCACCGGGCGGCGCGCGCACGGTGGTCGCCATCGGCCCCGAGGGCGGGTGGACCGACCAGGAGGTCGAGGCGCTTGAGGGCAGGGGGTTCGCGCGCCATTCGCTCGGCAGCCGGATCCTGCGCACGGACACCGCCGCGATCGCGGTGATCGCCCAGCTCATGGCGGGGAGGGACGCCTGAGGCCGGGGCGTCGGGACTGCGGAAGAAAAGGGGGGATGTGATGGACGGAGAGGAAGGCGCCTGGAGGATACTGCACAGGGACGTCACCGAGTCCACTAACGCGGACGCTCTCGCCGGCCGCCCCGGCGACGTGTTCACGGCCGACCTGCAGCTCGCGGGGCGCGGACGTCTCGACCACCGCTGGCTCTCGCCGGCCGGGGCGAACCTCATGATGTCCGCCGTGGTCGGCGTGGGCGGGATGCCGCCGGAGGAGGTCGCGGCCCTGCCGATAGTCGCAGGGCTCGCCGTCGCCCGCGCCGTCGCGGGGCTGCTTGGCGCCGGCGGGGACGGCCTCGTCCGGATCAAGTGGCCCAACGACATCCTCGTCGGCGGGCGCAAGGTCTGCGGGATCCTCTGCGAGAGGAGCGGCGACTGCGCCGTCGTTGGGGTGGGGGTGAACGTCAACCAGACCTCCTTCGCGCCGGAGATCTCCGCCCGGGCGACGTCCGTGGCGCTCGAGCTCGCCCGCCTCCGCGGCCTGCGCGACGCGCCCGCGACCCCGGTGGCCCGGGCGCGCGACGCAGTCCTCTCGCGCCTCGGCGAGGCGCTGCGCGCGTGGCGCGCGGACGGGTTCGCCGGGCTCTGGCCGGAGGTGTCCCGCCTCGACTTCCTGAAGGGGAAGTCCGTTTCCGTGAGCCGCACGGACGGCGACGACGAGCCCGTCCGCGGCGCGTGCGGAGGCATATTGGCGGACGGCTCCCTCGACGTCGGCGGCGTGGCGGTGTACGCGGGCGAGGCCCACGTGCGGAGCGTCGATTGAGGCGGTTCAGGACCCCTTGCGCGCAGAAGCGGTTTGTCATATAATGCGCCCCATGAGCTTTCATAGACTTACAGTTTCCGTTTTCGCGGCGCTTGCGCTTGCGGGCATTCCCGCCGCGTGGGCGGCGGACGCCGCGGAGGGGGATGGCAACAAGCCGGCCGTGGAGACGATCCCCGCGGCGGAGAAGGCGAAGATGGACGACGAGTGCGCGTTCATCAAGGCCCTGATCGAGGCGAACATGCCCGACCTGGCGTCCATGGTCATCTCGAAGGCGAAGGAGAAGTGGCCCGTGATGTCCGCCCGCCTCGAGGTGCTCGAGCAGGAGGGCGACCTGCGCCTCGGCCACTTCGACAAGGTGCAGGCGGTGCTGGCGAAGAAGAAGAAGGGCTCGCCCGAGTACTGGGCGCTGAGCATCGCCATGGCGAACGCCTACTACGCCCGGCAGAAGCTGCCGGAGTGCCGCAAGCTCTACGGCGAGTTCTTCAAGGCGGTGCCCACGCCCACGAAGGAGCTCATGGACTTCTACGAGGAGGCCGCGTACACCTGGATACAGATACTCCGCGCCGAGAAGAAGTTCGGCCAGGCGATATCCGTCTACGACGGCCTTCTCAAGCTTCCGCTCAAGGACGACCGCTGGGCGACGTTCGGCGTTGAGGAGGCGGAGCTCTGCCTCCAGCTCGCCGAGACGGAGAAGGACCCCAAGAGGCGCGAGGCGTACATCAAGAAGGCGTCGCTCCGCGCCGACAGGCTCCTGTGGATGAGCGACCTGATCGTGCGCTTCGGCCAGGCGGTCTCGCTGAAGGCGCACTCCGAGATGGCGCGGGGCAACGTAGCGCGCGCCCAGGAGCTGGTCAACGAGTACCTCCCGCAGCTCAGGGACATCCACGAGCAGCTCAAGTCGCTGGACCCGGACGGGACGCAGGGGATGATCCGCCTCTCGCCCATGGCGAGCTGCCGCTACCTGCTCGCGCAGATGCTCTGGAAGGAGGCGCAGAAGGAGCTCGAGGCGAAGAAGCCCGACGACGCCAAGATCAAGGACCTCCTCTTCGGCGCGAAGAACGGCGCCAAGCGCAACGGCTCCGGCGCGTTCAACCACGCGTTCAACGTGTTCGTGAAGTACCCGGAGTCGAGCTGGGCCGCCGCCGCCGGGGAGCTCTCCGAGGAGATCTGCAAGTTCGTGAAGGAGCGCTACAAGAAGGAGATCAAGACGAACGTCACCGCCGCGCAGATAGACAACGTGCGCAGGATGCAGTTCAAGGCGGCGAACGCCGCCTACCGCGAGGCCCGCTGGAAGGACGCGATCAAGGCGTTCCACGAGGTGCTCTCGCAGTATCCCGAGACGGAGAGCTCCGTTAAGGCCGTCGCCCATCTCGCCGAGTGCTACTTCGAGGCCTGGCGCGAGACGCGCGACGCGAAGGAGAAGGCCGGCCTCCGGGCGGACTGCGACGCGGTGGAGGGGTACTTCGCCGAGCGCTTCTCCGGGCTGAACCCGAATTGGACGCGCGCGGCGGGCGACGACGTGCTCCGCCTCGCCGGGCGCGAGATGTCCACGGGCAGCCGGGCCCAGAGCCAGCGCCTGTACGACGCGTACTTCCGCCTGTACCCCACGCACTACCAGGCGGCGCAGATGGCGATGTCCCTGGGCGGCGCGGCGTTCAAGGCCGAGGACTACGACCAGGCGCTCCACTACTTCGAGACCGTGGTGGGCCAGTACTCGAACTCCACCTACCGCGTGCAGGCCCTGCAGATGATGTCCGCCTGCTACGGCAAGGACGGCGACGTGCCGAGGCAGATCGACTACCTCAGGCAGTACCTCGCGGCGGCGAAGATGGTGACGGACCGCGTCAACGCCCGCCTCTCGCTCGCCATGCTCGAGCGCAACCGCGGGTTCGAGCTCTACCGCGACGCGGAGACGAACGCCGTGGCGGACGCGGCGGCCGCGATGCGCACCGCCGCCGCCGTGGCGGTGATCTCCGCCGTGAAGGACTTCCGCCTCGCGGTGAAGGACGCTTCCGCCGGCATCGAGTCGGCGCTGACGTCCTCGGACGACCGGAAGAAGCTCTCCACGGTGCGCGAGCAGGCGCAGTTCCTGGAGGGCGACACGTGGCAGCACCTGAAGCATCCGATCGGGAAGATGGACGAGAAGGCGTTCATGGCGCGGGCGATCGGGTGCTACACCTCGTACATGGAGACGACCCCGAGGGGCAAGTACGCCCCGCGCGTGCTGGTCATGCTCGGCACGGTCTACTCCGCGACGGGCGACATGGCGAAGTCGAAGGAGGCGTTCGCGCGCCTGGCGAAGGACTTCCCGCGCACCCCCGAGGCGAAGAACTCCGTGCCGCTCTTCGCGAAGGCCCTCATGGACATGGGCCGCAAGGCGGAGGCCGTGGAGCAGTACGAGCAGATGGTCAAGACGTCCGGCAACTACACGCCGAAGCAGTTCCTCGACGCCGGCGACGCGCTCGTGGACTCCAAGGCGTACGACACGGCGCAGATGATCTACCAGAAGGTCGTGGAGCTCGCCAAGGGCACCCCGAACGAGGCGTACGTCAACGCCTGCGCCCAGATAGGCGAGGCGAGGGCGCTCTTCGGCGCCGGCCGCAACGCCGAGGCGCACGAGGCGCTGGACCGCTTCATCGAGGCGAATCCCCGCAACGCGCTCGTCGTGGACGCCTACCTCATGCTCGCCAGGGTCGCCTCGGAGGAGGGGCGCCGCGAGCGCGAGAACAACCTCCGCACGAAGTACTTCAACGCGGCCGTCGGCGCGGTCAAGAAGGTGCGCCAGTACCGCCCGGAGATGGAGGACGAGATGATGCTCGAGTCGTCCGACGTGCTCGTGCGCAAGATGGAGGCCGAGGAGACGATGCAGCTCAAGGCCGAGGCCGAGGCCACCCTCCGCCTGGCGGTGGGCGGCTTCCAGGCGTTCCTCCAGTCGCACCAGCCCGACGACGAGCACCCGGTCTCGAAGATGACCCCGAAGCAGCTCAGGAACCTCGAGCGCTGCTACGCCACGGCGCTGCCGCTCATGGCGAAGCTCCTCCCGAGGCAGGAGGACAGGAAGGAGTTCGCGCAGAAGATCGTGGAGTACGGGGAGACGTATCTGGACGTGTTCCCGAACGGCAAGGCCAGGACTTCGGTGCAGAACAGCATCAACCAGGCAAAGGTGGAACTATAGGCGGACAGGCGGCTTAAAGGCAAAGGAACAAGGAAGATGAAAACAATCATAGCTGCAGTTGCTCTTTCGATCTCCGCGGCGGCCTTCGCGGCGGCGGGGGACATCATGGGCACGATAACCGACGCGCAGGGCCCTCACAGGGGCGCGGTGCGCTACAGCCTGAAGTCGAAGACCTACTTCGTGACGACCACGCAGAACGGCGCGGTGCTCGAGGCGGAGATCTCGCCGGCGGACGTGACCGAGATGGAGATCGCCGAGCCGGCCGGCTGGGACAAGGCGGTGGAGAACGTCCAGAAGGGCCGCGCGGCGGCGTCCGTCAAGTACTTCGAGGGGATCGTGAAGCAGTACGGCCACCTCCAGTGGGACCTGCGCGCGGCCCGCTTCCTCGCGGGGGCCTACCTCGAGTCGGGCGACGCCGAGAAGGCGTACGACGCCTGCAGCTCGGTGGTCCGCGCCGACCCGCTGAACGCCTACTCCGGCGAGCTCGCCCCGATCTACTGGAAGGTGCTCGTCAAGATGGGCAAGAAGGACCAGCTCGAGAAGCTCCTCGTGAAGGCGGCCTCCTCCGGGGACCGCTACTCGAGCGGCGCCGCGCTGATCGGCCGCGGGGACCTGATCCTCGCCTCCGGCGAGTCGGCCGAGTCCCTGCGCGCCGCGCTCGTGGACGGCTACCTCCGCGTCGCGCTGATGTACACGGACGGCAAGATCGCCGAGCAGCTCCGCCCGGAGGCCCTCGCCAAGTCCGCCCAGTGCTTCGAGAAGATCGGCCAGGCCGGCCGCGCCGACGCGATGCGCGGCGAGCTCAAGCGCCTCTATCCCAGCAGCCCCTGGGCCAGGCAGTAGCGGGAGAGCGGAGATTTCGTGAAACGTCAGCCGGCCCGGTGGGCCGCGGATCTTAAACAGGGAAAGGAAAAATCATGAGCATGAAGAAGATGAAGAAGGCTACGATGGCGGCGATGATCCTCCTCGGGTGCGTTTGCGCCCCCTTGGCGGCCACCGTGTCGTATGGGCAGCTTACGGACGAGAAGGGGAACGCCGTGGAGGCGGACACCTCGAAGCAGACCACCGCGAGCGGCGGCGGCTTCTACGACATCGTGTTCGGGTCGGGCATCGTGGGCATGCTTCTGTGGTTCGCCCTGTTCGCCGACGGCGCGATGGCCATCTACTTCGCCTTCGACTGCTTCATCCTCATCAAGCCCGAGAAGCTCATGTCCAAGCGGCTCATCTCCAACGTCCAGCTCGCCATGGCCGAGGGCGACGTGCAGAAGGCGATCGACGCCTGCAAGAACGAGCCGGGCTGCATGAGCAACATCCTCGGGGCTGCGTTCCAGCACGTGGAGGAGGGCTTCGACGTGATCCAGGAGGCGGTCACCGCGGCGTCCGACCTCGAGCAGGAGAAGATCCAGCAGCACCTCAACTGGATCGCCGTGTGCGGCAACCTGGGCCCGTCGCTCGGCCTTCTCGGAACGGTGCAGGGCATGATCCTCACGTTCCAGGCCCTCGCCTCCGGCGCCGCCGGCGACGCGGCGGCCCTGGCGAACTCCATCGGCCAGGCCCTCTGGACGACCGCCGCCGGCCTGATCGTCTCGATCCCGGCGCAGGCCATATTCTACGCGCTCCGCAACAAGGCCAACCGCCTCATCCTGAAGATGACCACGATGACGATGGAGATCCTGAACGGCCTCCGCAACGTGGAGATCTCCCCGGAGGAGGGCGGCGAGGAGGCGGCCGCGCCCGCCGAGGCCTGAGGCATCTAAGGGAGCCGGCACGCAATGGCCCGCAAACCTCAGGAGAACCCGCAGCTCGACATGACGCCGATGATCGACGTGGTGTTCGAGCTGATCATCTTCTTCGTCGTCACGCTCACGCAGTGCAACGCCAAGGACGAGACGATCCGCCTCGAGGACGGCGCCCACGGCATTGAGCTCACGCCGGACGAGCTGCCGCCCACGCACATGATCGTGGACGTGGCGCGCAGCGGCCGCATCTCGATGGGCGACATCACCATGACGCCCGAGCAGATCGGCCAGCGCGTGAAGGAGCGCAAGCGCAAGTTCGGCGAGTTCCCGGTGCTCATACGGGCGGACCGGAACGCCAGGCACGAGGCGGTCGCGCGCGTGATGAACGCCTGCACCGCCAACGGCATCTGGAAGATATCCTTCGTGGCTATCTACGAACACAAGGCGAAATAACGGAGCGCACTCAGATGGCACGCAAACCACAGGAGAACCCGCAGCTCGACATGACGCCGATGATCGACGTGGTGTTCGAGCTGATCATCTTCTTCGTCGTCACGATCAAGCAGGAGGACATCTTCGCCAAGCTCAACGCGAACCGTCCCGCCCCGGCTACGGCCTCGGCGGCCGAGGAGAACGACACGCAGGTGAAGATCGACATCGGCTCCGGAGGGCTCGTGTTCAACGGGCGCCTCATGAGCCCCAGGCAGTTCGACCAGAGCATCCGCGAGATATCGAAGACCTCGAAGAGCGCGATGGTCACGATACGCTGCTCGCTCGACTCCTACCACAAGTACCTCGTGTTCGCGCTCGACACCTGCAACAAGTACCGGATGTTCAACGTGTCCGTGTTCACCGTGTAGCCGCGGGCGATGCCCTTTCCCCTCTTCCTGGCGTTCAAGTACCTGAAGCCGAAGCGCTCGGTGACGTCCGTCATCACCTGCGTCTCGGTGCTCGGAGTCCTGCTCGGGGTCGCCGCCGTGATAATCGTGCGCGCGGTCATGACGGGCTTCGGGGACATGTGGGAGAGGAAGATCCTCGACTTCAAGCCCCACATATCGATCGTCCCATACGGCGGCGGCAGGGTCATTGGGAACGAGGACGAGGCGGTCGCCCGGATCGAGAGGATCCCCGGCGTGGTCGCCGCCACCCCGGAGATCGACACCCGCTGCCTGCTCGAGCACGATGGACGCGTCTCAGCGCCCGTCGTGCTTGGCGTGGACCAGGAGCGCTTCAGCCGGGCCTACAGGCTCGGCGCCCCGCGCTCCGGCACGTACGACCTGGACGGCGACTCGATCGTGCTCGGCGTGGACCTCGCACGGCAGCTTGGGGTGTGGACCGGCGACTCCGTTACGGTCTACTCCCCGAAGACGCTCGTCGACCGCGACGAGGTGATCCTCCCGGTGAGATGGCGCGTGGCCGGGATATTCTCGTCCGGGCAGCGCGACTACGACTCCGGCTTCGCCGTCGCCTCCCTCGCGAACATGCGCGAGCTCATGGGCCTGGACCGCGGCGGAGTGTTCGCCATACACGTGAAGTGCGCCCAGCCCGCCGTGCCGGACCAGTTCGACCGGGTGTGCGCCCAGGTCCGCGAGGCCGTCGACGGCCGCCTCATAACGTGGCGCGAGGCCGACCGCGAGCTCTTCAACGCCCTTGCCGTCGAGAAGAACATGACCGCGCTGCTGCTGATGCTCATAACCGTGGTCGCGCTCTTCTGCGTGATGAACACCCTGCTCGTCCTGACCGTGCAGAAGACCCCGGAGATAGGCCTCCTGAAGGCGCTCCGCTTCCCCAAGCGGCGCATCATGGCCGTGTTCATGGTGCACGGCCTCTTCCAGTGCACCGTCGGCGTGGCCCTCGGCCTCCTCGCGGCGTGGGGCGTGCTCGCGAACCTGCAGGCGCTCGTCGATAGGCTCGCCCACTTCGGGGTCGAGGTCTTCCCCAAGGCGGTGTACGGGCTCGACTCGATACCGTACAGGCTCGTCGCCTCGGACGTCGCGTGGGTGGTGGCGATCGTGTACGCCTTCGGCATCCTCGCCTCCCTCGTCCCCGCGCTGCTCGCCGCCTGCAAGCGCCCAGTGGACGCCCTCTGCAAGCAGTAGCGCGCCCGGATCCGCGATCCGCGATCGCATCGAAGAATACCGACTTCTTTCCCGCGGCTAACTTTTGGCGCGTTTCGGGGCGTTTTTGCGGGGATTTCTGCG
>CAVERN010000017.1:0-19404 GCA_963618095.1 bacterium
ACAAGGAGCGCGGGTCGATGGCGTGGCGGTGCTGGCAGATCGGCGGGTATCGCTGCGGCAACGTCACGCGGCAGGCGTTCGACGCGGCGCGTACGCGCGTGGCCATCGCGGTCAATGCCGAGTTGTCGATGCTCTACTGGAGCGTCGGGAAGCGGATTAATTCAGACGTGCTCGCTGGCGGGCGCGCCGCTGACGGACGCGCAGAAGACGTTCCTCTACGAGTTCGCCGTGTGGATCTACCGCGCCCTCGCGCAGTTCAAGGCGCGGCATCCCGACACGCAGACCGTCTGGTCGCGGCGCGAACGGCAGTCCGGCGCGTTCCGCCGCGCGTATGTGACGAACACGCTCCTCGACGTGATCCTGGCGCTGCGGCGGTTTCACCGCGACAACCGCGACTACATCCTCTTCAAGGTCAAGGAGCGCCATTCGGGCGCGAGTCGGATCAGCTGGCCGCGCACGATCGCGAAGGCGATCGCGCTCGTGCAGGAGGGGCGTCCGCTCTACCTCGACCCGCGCGTCAAGCGGTGCGTCGTCGACTTCGACAAGGAACTGCTCGTCATCTTCTACTCGATCCTCGGCTACGTGCGCGACCGCTTCGGCTTTCCGGTGCAGATCGACATGGGCTACGAGCTCATCGCGGGCGCGCGGTTCGCGCGGTATCTCGCCGGCTACGGCGTGACGCGGCTGCGGGCTATCCGCTACAAGTATTTCTCAGATCGCGAGCGGACGCTCTGGCAGCTCTGCTATGCCTTCTTCGACAGGGCGCACAAGGCGAACGTGGTGGCGAGCGACGAGGAGTATCTGCTCGCGAAGAACTTCGAGATCGTGTTCGAGGAGATGATCGACTCGCTCGTGGGCGGCGACGTGGCGGTCGCGAAGCTGCGCGAGCTCTCCGACGGCAAGACGATCGACCATCTCTATCTCGACGAGAGCCTGACGACGCGGCGGGATGCGGACGGCGCGGCGCGATCCGCTCATCGTGCAGATGTTTGTCTTCCCGCACACGAACCAGGCCGACGTGTTCAAGGTCGACCCCGAACGCGGCGTACGCGGTCCGATGACGCCTGGCGAAGTGCGGGCGGCGTTCCCTGCGTTCGCGGGAGTCGACCTGCCGTTTGCGTCGTATTGCGTTTGGCCGGTCGCGTGAGCCCGGCGCGGCGATGTTCGCTTCTGCGTTGTTATCGTATTGGCTGTAGGCGGCGGTCGCGGGGCGACCGCCCTACCGTCGGTTGAGAGGGGAATAGGATGCGCAGGACGCGTTGATTGTCTGGCCTTCGGGCGAGAAACGACATGGTGGATTGGGCGATGGAGAGATTTGCGATTTATGATTTACGATTTGCGATTTATGATTTGCGATTTACGATTTGCGATTTGGGGTAGTTGGTAGATGATAGTTGGTAGATGGGAGGGAGAGAGATTTGCGATCTATGATTTGCGGGCGGGAGGTTTAGCCGTGTAGAAGTGGTAGAAAAGAGAGGAGGGAAAAAGTCTGCCAACTACCTTTCTACATTTCTACACGGCTAAAATTCCATCTGCAGTTGGTAGGGCTGGCGTTCCACCGCCAGCCACGGACGGCGGTGGAACGCCGTCCCTACCGGGTTTTGCAATTGCCTCAGCTGTTCTGCTATAAGCAGCCGTGTGTCGCATTCCGCCTAAAGCTTTCACCCCCAGCGAAGCGTAGCCCTAGCGCGGGTTAGTCTTGTTCGAGGCGAGGAACGAGCCGCGAGCAAGACTAACCCATTACCGGCAAAGGGGGTGTTCGCCAGCGCTCGACGGCGAGGGGCTTAGTTGGTGGACCCGGCGGGACTTGAACCCACGACCCGGAGATTATGAGTCACCTGCTCTGACCGACTGAGCTACGGGTCCACATGGCGCCCCTGAGAGGACTCGAACCTCCTACCCACTGCTTAGAAGGCAGTTGCTCTGTCCAGATGAGCTACAGGGGCTCATCAATGGCCGCGAATTATATCACATCGGAGCCGTTTTGTGGTAGAATCCGCGCCAACTTTTTGACGCAGATGCCGCCCGGCTGAAAAGAGGGCGACGCAGAGGGCTTTTTGAGGGAGGACAAGGACCATGGACGTGCGATGCTTCGACAGGGCGGCGGATTCGCTGCCTGATGAATGCTTCAGGGTTCCGCCGGACATCTCGGTGGTGCTCGGCAGCGGATGGGGGGACACGCTGAAGAAGGACAACGTCCTCTGCAGCATCTCGTACGCCGACATCGAGGGGATGGGCGAGCCGACGGTCAACGGGCACTCCGGCGAGTTCATCCTCTACGAGTACTGCGGCAAGAGGATCGCCGCGTTCGCCGGGCGACGCCACTGGTACGAGGGCGTCGGCTGGGAGGCCGTTGTGATGCCGGTCGAGCTGGTCCGGCGCATGGGCGGGGAGATGGTGCTGCTCACGAACGCTTCCGGCGGCATAAACGTCGCGCTGCGTCCCGGGGACTTCGTGATCATCAGAGACCACATAAACACGATCGGGATAAACCCGCTGGCGGGCCCGCTCGTGGAAGGGTGGGGGCCGAGATTCCCCGACATGTCCGAGATATACTGCAAGCGCTACCGCGAGCTCCTGCTCGGAGCGGCCCGGAGGCTTGGGCAGCGGGTGATGGAGGGCGTCTACGCGTTCACGGGCGGGCCGGTCTACGAGACTCCCGCCGAGATACAGGCGTACGACCACATGGGGGCGGACATCGTGGGCATGAGCACCGTGCCGGAGGCGGTGTTCGCCAAGGCGTGCGGCATGCGGGTCGCGGGGCTCTCCCTCGTGTCCAACTTCGCCGCCGGGATATCCGCCGGCCCTCTCGCGCACGCGGAGGTGATGGAGGCGTCGGAGGCGGCGAAGCCCATGATGGCGGCGCTCCTGGACGAGTTCGTGAAGACGGTCTAGCTCTGCGGCCGTATCCTCGGCGGAGCGGAAAGGTGGCAGGAATGTTCATGGCAAGTGGATCGGTTCGCAGCTGCGCATGCGCCGCCCTGGCGGCGGCGGCCGCGGCGTTCGCCGCGCCGGACGCCGTCGCGTCCGGCGGCTTCGACGGCGAAGGAGATTTCGACCGGTGGTACGCGGGCGCCTCCGGGACGCTCGCGCTCCCGCAGGGCGGAGGCGCGATGCGCCGCGTTGGCGGAGCCACGGCGCGGATCGGATATTACCTCGCCGAATCGCTTGCCGTCGAGACGGACGCGGCGTGGCTCGAGGACTGCGCGGGAATCGGCGTCCAGGGCCTGTGGCATGCGTACGGGTACGAGCGGCTGGACCCGTTCCTGACGTTCGGCGCGCGCGGGTGGATCGACGGCGGAGTCGGGCCGACGGCGGGGGTTGGCACGTTCTACCACCTCACCGAGAGCTGGTCGCTCAGGCTTGACGCCTCCGCCACGATGTGCGTGGACGGCGAATGCCGGATGGCGTACTCGCTCGGGGCGGGCGTGCAGTATTCGTTCTGACGATCTTCCCGCGTGGCGCATGGCACAGTGATGATGGAGAGAAAAGGACAGTATGGCGGATGGAGACTATGAAAGAGAATTCAGTCGAAAGGCCGAGCTCCAGCGAATTGGGCGAATACTTCGAGCTGCTAAGGTTCCGGAGCGTGGGGGCGGACCCGGCGCATCTGCGGGACTGCGTCCAGTGCGCGATGTGGTTGAAGACATGGCTCGGAAGGATAGGGGCTGACGCCCGCCTTGTGCTGCCGGAGGGCGGGGACGCGCGCGCCGCGCCGCCGGTGGTGTTCGCCGAGAGGGCGGGCGATCCCGGGGCGCCGACGGCGCTCTTCTACGGGCACTACGACGTCCAGCCGCCGGATCCGCTGGAGGAGTGGGAGACGCCGCCGTTCGAGCCGGCGGAGCGGGGCGGGCGGGTCTACTGCCGCGGGGCCCAGGACGACAAGGGCCAGTTCTTCTCGTTCCTGTGCGGGCTGCGGGACTTCCTCGCCTCGCACCGAGGGCCGGCGCCGACGCTGAAGTTCTTCCTCGAAGGGCAGGAGGAGAGCGGCAGCGCGGCGGCGGAGGCGGTCGCCGGCGAGATGGCCGACCGCCTGCGCGCGGACGTCCTGCTCGTCTGCGACACCGGCGCGGCCGCCGACCTGCGGCCGGCGATCGTCGCCGGGCTCCGCGGCGTGAGCCACTTCACGGTCCGCCTTGCCGCGGGGAGGACCGACCTCCACTCCGGACGGTACGGCGGCATAGCGCCGAACGCCGCGCAGGGGATCGCGGAGCTTCTCGCCTCCCTGCACGCTCCGGACGGGTCGATAGCGGTGCGCGGGTTCTGCGACCGCGTGGAGGCGCCGTCCGCCGCGGAGCTCGAGCTCGCGGAGGCGGCGGCGATGGACGACGGCGCCTACGAGCGGGAGATGGGCGTCGCGCCGGTCGGCGGGGAGAGGGGGCTCTCGGCGACCGTGCGCAACTCCTTCCGTCCGACGATCGAGGTCAACGGCGTCCACTCCGGCTACGGCGGGCCGGGGTCCAAGACGGTGATTCCGTGCGCGGCGACGGCGAAGCTCTCGATGCGGCTCGTCCCTGGGCAGAGCCCCTCCGAGTGCCTGTCGCTCGTGGAGCGGCACCTGCGGGCGCATGCGCCGGCGGGGATGGCGGTATCGGTGGACGAGGTGACGGGCGGGGCGCCGGCGATGCGGCTTCCGCTGAAGAGCCCGGCGTTCCGCCTGGCGGCGGACGTGCTCGCCGGCATCGATCCGAGGGGGGCGGTGTTCCAGTGGGACGGCGCGTCGATACCGATCGTGTCCGCCCTCGCCAGGACGTCCGGGGCGGCCCCGCTGCTTGTCGGGTTCGGCCAGGGGGAGGACCGGATCCACTCGCCGAACGAGTCGTTCTCGTGGCGGCAGTTCTCCCTGTGCCGTCGCTGGGCGCGCGGGATGCTCGGCGCCCTGTGCGAATAGGCGGGAGGCGGAGATGACGGTTGCGGAGAAGCTGGTCAGGGCGCTTTCCGAGAGGAAGATGACGTGCGCGACTGCGGAGTCGTGCACGGGCGGGGGCGTTGGGAGCGCGATAACCGCAGTTCCTGGCTCGAGCGAGGTGTTCTGGGGCGGGGTGGTCAGCTACGACAACTCCGTCAAGCGGGACGTGCTGGGCGTCCCCCAGGAGGTGCTCGACACCGCGGGGGCGGTTTCGGCGGAGTGCGCGGAGGCGATGGCCTGCGGGGCGAGGCGGCTGCTGGGGACGGACCTGGCGGTGTCCGTGACGGGCATCGCGGGCCCTGGCGGCGGCGCGCCGGGCAAGCCCGTGGGGCTCGTGTGGTTCGGCGTCTCGTCGGCGGGCGGCGTCTCGTCGGAGAGGCGCGTCTTCGCGGGCGACCGCGCGGCGGTGCGAGCGGCGGCGGTCGAGCACGCCCTGGGCCTGCTTCTTGCGCGGCAGGGCGGCGGCCGCTGATGTGGTATAATGCGCCGCTGTTTCGGTTACAACGTTTATGTACAACGTCTAAGGAACGGAGGAACGGGATGCAGAGGAGGTCTTTCTTGAAGTCTGGGGCGGCGGCCGTCGTGGCGCCGGCGATCGCTAAGGCGGCGGGGCGCGACAAGATCCGCATGGGCTTCATCGGCATAGGCAACCGCGGCACGCAGGTGATGCGCGTGTTCCAGCAGCAGAGCGACGTTGAGGTCGTAGCGCTGTGCGACTGCTACGAGCCGTACCTGATGCGCGACCAGGCGGCGATCGACCCGAAGTTCTACGAGTACGGCATTGGCGGGGCGGTGCCGAAGTTCGGGGAGTCAGACAAGTTCGGCCCGGAGGTGAAGCGGTACTCGGACTACCGCAGGCTCCTCGAGGACAAGAACGTGGACGCGGTGATGATCGCCACGCCCGACCACTGGCACGCGATGATGACGATCGACGCCATAAAGGCGGGCAAGGACGTGTACTGCGAGAAGCCGCTCTCCGCCACGATAGTCGAGGGCCGGGCGATGGTCAACGCGCAGAAGGCGTCCAGGCAGGTCGTCGCCGTTGGCCTCAACCGCCGCGGGTCCGTGCCGTACATCAGGCTCGCCAGGGAGATCCAGTCCGGGAAGTGGGGCAAGTTCATCGCGGGGCATGGCGCCAGGCTCTCGAACCTCGCGCCGAACGGGATCGGCAAGTGCCCGGACTGCCCGCCGCCGAAGGGGCTCGACTGGGACGCCTGGCTCGGTCCGCGCAGGTACCGTCCGTACCGCTACACGACCGCGCCGTACTACTTCCGCTGGCACGAGGAGTTCTCGTCGCAGATGGGCAACTGGGGGGTGCACTACTGCGACGTGATGAGGTGGATGCTCGGCGAGACGGCGCCGTGCGCGATAACGGCCGTGGGCGGCACCTACTCGCTCGACCACGACGCCGACATCCCCGACACGATCGAGGTGACGTACGAGTTCGCCGACAGGAAGCTCATACACTTCGCGATCTACGAGGGGGCGACGGCGCGGCCAATCTGCAAGCGGGAGATCGAGCTTGCCGGCACGGACGGCGTGATCTACGCGGGCGAGACCGGCTTCGACGTGGAGCCGCAGGGCAAGAGGGAGTTCCTCAACCCGAAGGCGCCGGCGTTCGAGAAGTACACCTATTCGCACAAGCAGGAGATGATGCCAGACGGGAGCTGGGGAGGGTCCACTCTCAACGTCGTGCGCGACTTCCTCGACCGCGTGAAGGATCGCGGCGAGCCGCTCTGCACGCTGGAGACGGGGCACCGCTCCACGTCGTTCGCGCTCCTCGGGAACATCGCCTTCCGCATGGGCCGGCGCCTGGAGTGGGACGGGGAGAAGGAGCGCTTCACCAACTGCAGCGAGGCGAACGAGCTTCTACACTACAGCTACCGCGACGGGTACAGGCTCGGATAGGCGCGGGAAGCACACGAGGGATAGACAGGAGTGTACCTCAAGCAGTTAGACGTAGTCGGCTTCAAGAGCTTTGCCGACAGGACGCGGCTCGCGTTCGAGCCGGGGATGATAGCGATAGTCGGCCCGAACGGGTGCGGCAAGTCCAACGTGTCCGACGCGATACGGTGGGTGCTCGGCGAGCAGCGACCGACGGCGCTCAGGTGCTCGAAGCTCGCGGACGTGGTGTTCAACGGCACCGACACGCGCAAGCCGCTCGGCATGTGCGAGGTGTCCATAACGTTCGCGGACTGCGAGAAGGATCTCGGCACGGAGTACGACGAGGTGACCGTCACCAGGCGCGTCTACCGCGACGGCAGCGGCGAGTACTTCATAAACAAGGCGCGCTGCGGCCTGAAGGACGTGAAGCGCCTGTTCATGGGCACCGGCATCGGGACCACGTCCTACTCGGTCATGGCGCAGGGGCAGATCGACCAGATCCTGTCCTCGAAGCCGGAGGACCGCCGCGCCGTGTTCGAGGAGGCCGCCGGGATCACGAAGTTCAAGGCGGACCGCAAGGAGGCGATCCGCAAGATAGAGCAGACGGAGCAGAACCTGCTCCGCGAGGCGGACGTCCTGCGCGAGATGAAGCGCCAGATAGGCTCCCTGCAGCGGCAGGTCGGCAAGGCGCAGAAGTACAAGGAGCTCCGCGACGAGGTGCGCGGGCTCGACATCTACGTGTCGAGGGGGAAGATCCGCACGTTCGACCTGGCGCTTGAGCTGAACGCCTCGAAGCGCGTCGAGACGGAGGCGCTCATCGAGTCCGCCATCCGGGCCGTGGCGGAGGCGGAGGAGGAGGGCCGCCGCCTCCACCAGGACATCCACGCCGTGGAGGAGCGCCTGGGCGCGCTCGCCACGGAGGCCGCCGCCGCCGAGGCGGGATACCGCCGCGCGCAGGAGATGATCTCGGTGAACACCCAGCGCATCTCGGAGTACCGGGCGTTCTCCGACCGCGACGGGAAGGAGATCGCGGACGCGAGGCGCCTGCTCGGCGAGGCCGACATGCAGCTCGAGTCGCTTGACCAGAAGGCCGCGCTCCTGGAGGCGGGCGTCGAGCGGGCGCAGGCGGAGCTCGACGAGGCGCAGGCGGCGTTCGAGGCGTCGCAGAAGGCGATGGACGCCCTTCGCTTCGAGCTCCAGGGAGACAGGGCGCAGAGCGCGTCGTGCGACAGGCGCGCGACGGAGCTGCGCGACGCCATCGCGAAGCTAGAGCACGAGGCGCGGGAGGCGATCATCAGGAAGGAGCGGCTCTCCTCGGAGGCGGCGCAGCTCGACGAGGCCGTGGCGGCCGCGCAGGAGCGCCTCGACGGCGTCGCCGGCAGGCTCGAGGCCGCGCAGTCGAGGGAGGGGGAGCTCTCCTCGTCCGCCGCCGCGAAGACGGCGGAGCTCGACGCGTTCAGGAGGCAGGTGGACGATCTCCGCGCGAACTTCGGGAAGATGCAGGCCGAGGCCGCGGCGAAGGAGGCTGAGCTGAACTACCTGAACGACGCCCAGGACGCGGCCGCCGCGTTCTCGTCCGGCGCCCAGGCGCTGCTCGAGGGGCGGCTCGGCCTGCCGGAGGGGGCCGTAGCGGGCTCGCTCGCGGACCGCTTCGACGCGCCGGCCGAGTTCCGGGTCGCGCTCGAGGCCTCGCTCCGCAGCTGGCTGGACGCGGTGGTGGTGCGGGACGCCGCCGCCGCCGCCGCCGCCGTGGACGCCATCCTGAAGGGCGAGGCCGGCAGCGCGAGGATCGTGAGCCTTGCCGCCGGCGCGGCGCCGGAGCGCAGGCCTTCGGGGCCGGACGCGCGCCTTCTCGACGTGGTGCAGGTGGACGAGGCGTTCAGGCCGGCGGCGGAGCGCCTCATCGGCAACGTGCTTCTTGTGGACGATCTGTCGAGGTCGCCCGGAGAAGGGGAGGTGTTCGTCTCGCGGAGCGGCGTGGTGCGCCGCCCGGACGGCGCATGCGAGGTGTGGCAGCCCGGGGCGGCGGCGGCGTCTCCGCTCTCGCGCAGGATGCTCGTCTCGGAGACGCAGAAGGCCCTTGACGAGCTCCGTCGCAGGATAGCCGAGGGCGAGGGCACCCTCTCGACGGCGTCCGAAAGGTCCGCCGCGCTCTCGAACGAGCTGGTCAGCCTCCAGGAGTTCCTCTCGGAGGCCCGCCGCGCCGCGGCGCAGGCGCAGGGCGAGTACGTGTCGCTCGAGCGCGACAGCGGCAGTCTCAGGGCGCGGCGCGACGCCGTGGCCTCCGCGCTCGGCGAGGCGCTCGCGGCCAACGCCGACAGCGACTCGAAGAGGGAGGCTATGGCGGCGGAGCTCGAGGCGGCGGTCGCGAAGCGCGACGCGCTGCTCGACGAGACGGCGCGGAAGCAGGACGAGCTCTCGGCCCTCGAGACCTCCAACGCGGAGAAGAGCCGCCTGCTCACCGAGAAGCGCGTGGCGGCGGGGCAGATGGAGAGCGAGCTGGCGTTCACGAGCCGCCAGAGGGAGGACGTGGGCCGCCGCAAGGGGGAGCTGCAGAAGACCGTCGCCGGGCGCGAGAGCGGCATGCGGGGGTACGAGGAGTCGATCGCGCGGCTCACGGAGGAGACGCTCGGGCTCAAGGAGTCCCTGCAGCCCCTGCAGGAGAAGTTCGCGGAGGTGCGCGCCCGCACGGACGACGAGCGCGCGAGGCGCGACGAGCTCAACTCGCGGCTCATGCGGTCGGACGCCGACATAGGCGCGCGGCGCGCGGCCCTCGACGGGGCGCGTGACGCGAAGTCCAGGCTCGAGGTGTCCGCCGCCGAGTCGACGATGCTGCGGCAGAACCTCTACGACCACCTGAGCCAGGAGTACGGCCTCGACGCCCAGCAGGTGATGCGCGAGCCGGACCCCGACTTCAAGGGGGAGGCGCCCGCCCCGGAGCAGCTTGAGGCGAAGGTCAACGACCTGAACGCCCGCATAGCGGCGCTCGGCCCCGTGAACATGGTCGCCATCGACGAGTTCCGGGAGCTCGAGGAGCGCTACGCGAAGGAGAAGGAGCAGGAGTCGGACCTGCTCGCCGCCAAGGCGCAGATCCTCGAGCTGATCACGGACCTCAACGGGAAGTCCGGGGAGATGTTCAAGGCCACCTTCGAGAAGGCGAACGAGAACTTCCAGAAGATGTTCACGAAGCTCTTCAACGGCGGCGAGGCGAGGCTCGTGCTGCTCGAGAACGAGGAGGACCCGCTGGAGTGCGGCATCGACATAATCGCCCGCCCCCCGGGGAAGCGTCCGCAGAGCGTCACGCTCCTCTCCGGCGGAGAGCGGACGATGACGGCGGTCGCGCTGCTCTTCGCGATCTTCAGGATCAAGCCCGCCCCGTTCACGATGCTCGACGAGCTCGACGCCGCCCTCGACGACGCGAACATCGGCCGCTTCGTGGACGCCCTCAAGGAGTTCCTCGACAGGTCGCAGTTCCTCATCATCACGCACAACCAGCACACGATCGCCGGCTCCGACCTCGTCTACGGGGTCAGCCAGCAGGAGAAGGGCGTCTCGCGCGTCATATCGATGAAGCTCTCCGACATCGGCGTGAAGAAGACGCAGGACTGACCGCCATGTTCACGGGTCTTGTCGAGAAGGTCGGGGTCGTGAGGCGGGTCAGCCGGGGACGGGGGCTCGTGCTGGAGATCGCGTTCTCGCCATGGGCGGAGCCTCTCTCCCCGGGGGAGTCCGTGGCGGTGGACGGCGTGTGCCTCACCGTAGCCAGGTGCGACGCGACGCGGTTCACGGCGGACGTGCTCCGCGAGACGGAGGAGCGCTCGCTCCTCGGGTCGCTCTGCCCGGGCGCCAGGGTCAACCTCGAGCGCGCCATGAAGGCCGGCGCGAGGCTCGGCGGGCACGTGGTGCAGGGGCACGTGGACGGGACGGCTACGCTCGTCTCGAGGACCGCGAGGGGGCGCGACTTCGCCCTCCGCTTCCGCTGCGGGCGGGTGGCCGCGGCGTCCTGCGTGATGAAGGGGTCCGTCGCCATAAACGGCGTGTCGCTCACGGTGAGCGGCCTTGGGGAGGACTGGCTTCAGGTGGACGTGATCCCGACGACGCTCCGCGAGACGAACCTGGGGGCGCTTTCCGTCGGGGACTGCGTGAACGTGGAGACGGACGTGCTCGGCAGGTACGCGAGGTCGCGGCGCGGCGACCCCGGGGAGCGCGATTCGGGCGGCGAAGGCGGCGAATCCTCCGGCGTGACGCTCGAGATGCTGGCGGAGAACGGCTTCCTGTGATCAAGAAGGCCGCCATTCTCGCAGCGATGCTCGCCCTGGCCGGGGTCGCCTGGCGCTGCCAGCGGGACGTCGGCGAGAGGTCCGCCGAGGCGGACCTGATAGTCGCCGGGCTCGGCGGGTTCAGGGGGGTCCTGGCGGAGGTCGTGTGGTTCCGCGCTGACCGTCTGCAGGACGAGGGGCGGTATTCCGAGATGGCCCAGCTGGCGAACCTGCTCACGTCGCTTGAGCCGCACACGCCCGAGGTCTGGGCGTACGCCGCCTGGAACCTCGCCTACAACATCTCCGTGATGATGCCCACGCCGGAGGACCGCTGGCGCTGGGTCGACGCGGCCATCCGCCTCCTGCGCGACGACGGCCTGCGCCTGAACCCGTCCAGCCCCGCGCTCCACCGCGAGATCGCCTGGCTCTTCCTCTCGAAGATAGGCGGGGGCATAGACGACGCGTCGCCGCTGTACGCGAAGAGGTGGCGCGAGGCGGTGGACGCGGCGGGGGGCAGGTGGGAGAGGCTGAAGATGGAGCCGTCCCTCGTCGCGTACGTCGACCGCGAGTACGGGCGGCAGGACTGGCGCGACCCGAGGGCGTCCGCCATCTACTGGGCGCACCGCGGGCTTGCGCAGAGGCCGACCGGGGCGGTCCGGGCGGAGCTGCGCCAGGTGCTCTACCAGGCCCTCATGATGGAGTCGCTCGACGATCCGCGCTTCGCCCCGCGCGCGCTTCGGGCGATGGAGGACGCATACGCCGAGTCGCCGTCCCTCATGCTCAGGGACATGATCGGGCGCTATCGGGCGAAGTTCGCGGACTGCATCGGCGGGCCGCGGCCCTGACGGCCGCCCGCCGCCGCGCGGACTCGTGGTATAATCCGCCACCAATGATGGGAACAAGGGAAAAGGCTGCGGCAGACGCGACGGCAGGGGGCGCATTCCGCCTGCCGGCCGCGCTTGCCGCGATCGTGGCCGCGTGCGCGTGCGCGCTTGCGGTGTGGTGGGGGGCGCTGAACCAGGACGAGGGATGGTACCTCTACGCGGCGAGGCTCGTCGGCGACGGGCTTCTGCCGTACCGGGACTTCTTCTTCACGCAGGGCCCGGTGCTGCCGTTCGTGTATTCCGCGCTTCCGATCGGCGGGATCCTCTCCGGGCGGATCGCCACCGCGTGCATCTCCCTCGCCGCGACGCTGATGGCGATGGCGTTCGCGCGGCGGCTCGTGCCGCCCGGGCGGCGCGGCGCCGCCGGCCTGGCCGTGTTCGCGACGCTCGCGTGCAGCCTCTACCACGTGTACTTCACCGCCATCCCGAAGACGTACGCGCTCGGGGCGCTGTTCGTGATGGCCGGGTTCCTCCTGCTGTCGAAGGGGATGAACTTCCTCTCCGCGCTCTCCTTCGCGGTGGCGAGCGGCACGCGGATATCGCTCGTGCTCATCCTCGGCGTGGTCGGCGTGTGGCTGCTGGCGTCGCGCCCGAGGCGTCCGGGCTGGCTCGCGTTCGGCCTGGGCGGCGCGGTCGGGCTCTTCGTCGTGTACGGCGCGTTCGCGCTGGACGGGCGCTCGCTGGACGGGCTTCTCGCGGCGCAGGCGTATCACGCGGGGCGCGGCGGATTCGACGCGTTCTTCGCGGCGGGGTCCGTGAGCCGTCTCGCCCGGGGATACCTCGCCCTTGGCGCGGTGGCGTTCGCGGCGATTCTCTGCGGACGGCGCGGGGGCGAGGGGGCGGCGCCGGACGGCGCGCGCGGCCTCCGGCGAGTCGCGCTCTGCAGCTTCGCCGCCGTGTTTCTGCTGCAGCTGAGCGCGCCGTTCCCGTACGACGACTATGCCGTGCCGATAATGCCGCTCCTGGCGGCGGTCGTGTCGGCCGCGTTCGCGGAGCGCGCCGAGGGGGCCGCGCTGAGGTGGTTCCCCGTGCTCGTCGCCGGGATGTGCGCGTTCGCCTCGCCGCTCCTCCAGGACTGGACGACGAACGGGCATGACCGCTTCTGGCCGCTCAGGAAGGGGAGGAGCGAGCTCTCGCAGCTGCGCGACGTGGCGAGGCGGCTCGAGGCGCTCGACCCCGGCGGCAGGGAGATCCTCACGCAGGACACGTACCTCGCCGTCGAGATGGGGCGGAGGGTGCCGTCCGGGATGGAGATGGGCCCGTTCTCGTACTTCCCGCGCATTTCCGCCGAGGAGGCGCGGAAGGCGCACGTGCTGAACGGCGAGCTGATGGAGAGCGCGATCGAGTCCTCGGAGTGCCGCCTCGCCGCCGTGTCGGGATACGGCTTCGCGATAGAGTCCCCCATGGGGAGCCGCACGCCCGAGGAGGTGCGCATGCGGTATCTCGAGGCGCTTGGGCGCCGGTACGGCCTGGTCGGCGAGGAGCGCGGCTTCGGCCAGAACCACACGACCCTGCAGGTGTTCGAGCGGAGGCGCCCGTCGGGGGCGGCGGGGAGGCGGTGATGGATCGGTGTCAACGGCGTCCACTTCAAGACCACTAACTTCATAGCGGGGGACTGCTCGTGTTCGCGACTGGAATCATACATTCGATCAACTTCCTGGAGATCATCCGGCACCCGTGGTTCATGTCCGCGTTCCTCGCGGCGCTGTCCGCGCAGGCCCTCAAGTTCCTCTTCTCCTGGTGGAACACCGGGCGGCCCGACGCGCGCCAGCTCCGGGCGGCGGGCGGGATGCCGTCCGTCCACTCGGCGCTCGTCTCCGCGCTGGCGTTCGCCGTGGGCCTCACGGAGGGGTTCGACGCGCCGTACGCGATGATCGCCGTGGGGCTGGGCCTCATCGTGCTCGTGGACGCCGCGACGCTCCGGCGCGAGGCCGGCGAGCACGCGAAGATGATCAACAGGATCGTCTCGCACCTCAACGGCGCGAGCGAGGAGGACCGCATCGAGGCCCGCCGCCTGGAGGAGCGCCTGGGGCACCGCCGGCGCGAGGTGGTGGCCGGCGTCGTCTGGGGGTGCCTCGTCGCCTTCGTCATCTGCGCGGTCTGGGATTTCTGGAAATGAAGCGTCTCGTGCACTATCTTCTTCTGGCGGCGATCCTGGTAGGAGTGCCGCTCGCGTGCTGCGTGCTCGGCGGGCACGACGACGTCCTCGAGGGCGTGAAGAGCTTCCCGCCCCGCACGGAGGACTTCGGCCTGCATCCGGAGAAGCTCTGGAACCACAGGCGCCCGTTCAGCTGGTGCTGGTTCCTGGGGATGGCGGCGTTCACGCTCGGCTGCCTCTTCCCGTTCCTGAGGCGCGGCTTCCGGGCGTCCTTCGGGCCCCGCGCCGCGGCCGGCCGTCGGCGCTTCCGCTTCCCGGCCTGGGGGTGGGCCGGCCTTGCGCTCCTCGCCGTCTCCTGGGTGGTCACGTGGAGCAGGTTCGAGTGGTTCCGCCCGTACCAGGTGATGCTCTCGTACTTCCCCATCTGGATGGGCTACATCGTCGTCATGAACGCGCTGTGCGTGTGGCGGAAGGGGACGTCGCCGCTGACGGCGCATCCGCTCGCGTACGCGCTCACGTTCCCGGCGTCGTCTCTCTTCTGGTGGTTCTTCGAGTATCTCAACCGGTTCGTCTGGAACTGGTACTACCTCGGGATCGCCGACCTCTCAGCCGCCTCGTACACGCTCTACGCGACGCTGTGCTTCGCCTCGGTGCTGCCGGCGGTCCACGCGACGGCGGAGTTCCTGGGCACGTTCCGCTTCTTCGACGACCGCAACTACGACGGCATGGCGTGGCGGCCGGACGTGCGGGCCCCGGTCTCGCGCCTTGTGCTGGCGGCGCTTTCGCTCGTCGGCCTCACGGGGATCGTGTTCTTCCCGGAGTACGCCTATCCGCTGCTGTGGATCTCGCCGCTAATGGTCTTCGTGCTCGTGCAGGTCGCGCTCGGGGAGCGCTGCATCCTCGACTCGCTGAAGGCGGGCTCGTGGGGGCTCGTCTTCCGGTTCGAGATCGCGTCGCTCGTCTGCGGGCTCTGCTGGGAGACTTGGAACTACCACGCGCTCGCGAAGTGGGTGTACGCCGTCCCCTGGGTGCAGGGCTGGCAGATCTGGGAGATGCCGCTCGTCGGCTTCGCCGGGTACCTGCCTTTCGGCGTCGAGTGCGCCGCCGTGACGTTCTGGGTCCACGGCGCCTGGGCGGAGCCGTCACTTGAACCGCGCCGTGCGGTTTGATATAATCTCCGCCAATTTTCACAAGCCCTGCCATGGGGCGGGGCGGGCACAAGGGAAAGTCAAGGAGCAACGAAAATGAGTTACACAGTCGTCCTCATCCGCCACGGCGAATCCGAATGGAATCTCAAGAACCTCTTCACGGGATGGAGCGACCCCGATCTCTCCGAGACCGGCCACAGGGAGGCGATCGCCGGCGGCCAGCTCCTCAGGAAGGAGGGCTTCACGTTCGACCTCGCCTACACCTCCTATCTCAAGCGCGCGATACACACGCTCAACCACGTGCTGCAGGAGATGGACCTCGAGTGGATCCCGGTCGTCAAGAGCTGGCGTCTCAACGAGCGCCACTACGGCGCCCTGCAGGGCCTGAACAAGTCCGAGACGGCCGCGAAGTACGGCGAGGACCAGGTGAAGGTGTGGCGCCGCTCCTTCGACGTCCCGCCGCCCGCGCTCGCGGAGGACGACGAGCGCAACCCGCGCAAGGAGGCCCGCTACGCCGGCGAGCGGCCCGAGGACGTGCCGCTCACCGAGTCGCTCAAGATCACGATCGACCGCGTGGTGCCGTACTGGGAGAACGTGATAAAGAAGGAGGTCGCCGCCGGCAGGAAGGTGGTGATCGCCGCCCACGGCAACTCGCTCCGCGCCCTCGTGAAGTACCTCGACGGCATCTCCGACGCCGACATCGTCGGCCTCAACATCCCCACGGGCGTGCCGCTCGTCTACACGCTCGACGAGAGCTTCAGGCCGGTGGAGCACCACTACCTCGGCGACCAGGAGGCGATAGCCGCGAAGATCAACGCCGTCAAGAACCAGGGCGCGAAGAAGTGAAATAGCGGGGGGCCTTCAAGATGAAGCGTGCGGACGTAGACAAGGTTCTGATCATCGGCTCCGGCCCGATCGTCATCGGGCAGGCGTGCGAGTTCGACTATTCCGGCACCCAGGCATGCAAGGCGCTGCGCGCCTGCGGATACCGGGTGGTGCTCGTGAACTCCAATCCGGCGACGATCATGACCGATCCGCTGATGGCGGACGCGACGTACATCGAGCCGCTGAACGAGGAGCGTCTCGAGCAGATCATCGAGAAGGAGCGTCCCGACGCGATCCTGCCGAACCTTGGGGGGCAGACCGGGCTGAACCTGTCCATGAGCCTCGCCAAGAGGGGCGTGCTCGACAAGTACGGGGTGAAGGTCATCGGCGTGAACCTCGACGCGATCGAGCGCGGCGAGGACCGCGAGGTCTTCAAGGAGACCATGGCCAGGCTCGGCATAGAGACCCCCCGCAGCGGCGTGGTCCATTCCGTGGAGGAGGCGGTCGCGCTCGTGCGCGACAGCATCGGCTATCCGGTCGTGGTGCGCCCCGCGTACACGATGGGCGGGGCGGGCGGAGGATTCTGCTACAACGTGGAGGAGCTGCGCACCGTCTGCGCGCGCGGGCTTGACGCGTCCCTCACGCACCAGTGCCTCATCGAGGAGTCCATCCTCAACTGGGAGGAGCTCGAGGTCGAGGTCGTGCGCGACGCGAAGAACCAGATGATCGCGGTGTGCTTCATCGAGAACATCGACGCTGTCGGGGTGCACACGGGCGACAGCTTCTGCGCCGCGCCGTTCCTCACGATATCCAGGGAGCTGCAGGACCGCCTGCAGCGCGACGCCTTCAAGATCGTCGAGGCGATCGGCGTGATCGGAGGCACGAACGTGCAGTTCGCGCACGACCCGAAGACCGGGCGCGTGGTGATAATCGAGATCAACCCGCGCACGTCCAGGTCGTCCGCCCTGGCGTCGAAGGCGACGGGCTTCCCGATCGCCCTCATATCCGCGAAGCTGGCGGCGGGGATGACGATGGACGAGATCCCGTACTGGCGCGACGGGACGCTCGAGAAGTACACCCCGAGCGGCGACTACGTGGTGCTGAAGTTCGCCCGCTGGGCGTTCGAGAAGTTCCGCGCGGTCGAGGACCGCCTCGGCACGCAGATGAAGGCGGTCGGCGAGGTGATGTCCATCGGCAAGACGTACAAGGAGACCCTCCAGAAGGCGATCCGCGCCCTCGAGAAGGGGCGGGCCGGGCTTGGCTTCGCGAAGAACTTCCACGAGCTCTCGCTCGACGAGCTCCTCAAGCTCCTCGCGGTGCCGAACTCCGAGCGGCACTTCCAGATGTACGAGGCGCTGCGCAAGGGCGCGACGGACGAGCAGATCTTCGCCCTCACGGGGGTGAAGGCGTACTTCGTGCAGCAGATGCGCGAGCTCGTGCAGGAGGAGGAGGAGCTGCTCCGCTACAAGGGCACGCTTCCGCCGGACGCGCTTCTCGTGCAGGCGAAGAAGGACGGCTTCAGCGACAAGTACATCGCCCAGCTGCTCAAGGTCGGCGAGGGCGAGGTGCGCGACCGCCGCACCGCCCTCGGCTGCGTGGAGACCTGGCACGCGGTGCCCGTCTCCGGCGTTGAGGGGCAGGCCTACTACTACTCCTCGTACAACGGCAGGCCCGGAGAGGTGCCGGTCTCGGACAACAGGAAGAAGGTGCTCATCCTCGGCGGAGGCCCGAACCGCATCGGGCAGGGAATCGAGTTCGACTACTGCTGCACCCACGCGGCGATGGCGATGCGCGAGGCCGGGTACGAGACGATCATGGTCAACTGCAACCCCGAGACCGTCTCCACGGACTACGACACCTCCGACAAGCTCTATTTCGAGCCGGTCACGCTCGAGGACGTGCTGCAGATATACCGGGCGGAGAAGCCCGAGGGCGTGATCGTGCAGTTCGGCGGCCAGACCCCGCTGAACATCGCCGCCGAGCTCGAGGCCGCGGGATGCCGGATACTCGGCACCTCCGTGAAGTCCATCGACGCCGCCGAGGACCGCGACCTCTTCCACTCCATCATGGACCGCCTCGGCATCCCCATGCCGGAGAGCCGCATGGCGAGCGACCTCGACGGCGCCCTGAAGGTCGTCGGCGAGATCGGCTATCCGATAGTGATACGCCCGTCGTTCGTCCTCGGAGGCCGGGGCATGGAGGTGATCTACGACGAGACCATGCTCCGCGAGTACGTGGCGAAGGCCGTGGGCGTCACGCCCGACAGGCCTCTCTACCTCGACCGCTTCCTCCACCACGCGCTCGAGTGCGAGGCGGACGCGCTCTCCGACGGCAAGGACATCTTCATCCCCGCGATCATGCAGCACGTGGAGCTCGCGGGCGTGCACTCCGGCGACTCCGCGTGCGTGCTGCCCCCCGTCGCGATCAGCGCGGAGAACCGGGCCACGATCCTCGACTACACGCGGCGCATCGCCGCCGAGCTGAAGGTCGTGGGACTCATGAACATGCAGTTCGCCATCGAGGACGGCAAGGTGTACGTGATCGAGGCGAACCCGCGCGCGTCGCGCACCGTGCCGCTCGTGTCCAAGGTCGCCGGCACGCAGATGGCGCGCATCGCCACGAGGCTCATGCTCGGCGAGTCCGTCGCGTCGCTCGGGCTGGACGCCCGCAGGGCGATTCCGTACTACGGCGTGAAGGAGGCGGTGCTGCCGTTCGAGAAGTTCCCGGAGGTCGATCCCGTGCTCGGGCCCGAGATGCGCTCGACGGGCGAGGTGCTCGGCCTCGCGGAGACGTTCGGCCTCGCCTACTACAAGTCGCAGGAGGCGGCCGGGGCGCCGCTGCCGATCCTCCCCGGGAAGATGCTCGTGTCGCTCTCCGAGAAGCCGGACGACGCCGCCGTCGCCGCCAGGAACTTCGCCGAGCTCGGCTTCGAGATCGTGGGGACGGAGGGGACCGTGCGGTTCCTCGCGGAGCGCGGAGTCGCGGCGAAGGTCGTCGCGAAGATCGGCCAGGGGCGGCCGGACGTGCTCGACATGATAAAGAACCGCGAGATCGTCCTCATCCTGAACACGCCGTCCAACCGGCGCGATTCCCGCGCGGACGACAACTCGATCCGCCGGGCGGCGATCAAGTACCGCATCCCGTACCTCACCACGATCGCCGCCGCGCTTGCGGCGTCCGAGGGCATCCGGGCCGCCCGCGAGGGCAAGGGCGAGGTCCGGTCCCTGCAGAGCTACCACGCCTCGATAACTTGATTTCGGGGCGGGGGATTGGTATAATGTGCGGCAATTTTTTTGCGGGCATGAGCCTGCGGAAATAAAAGGGAGTAAATTAGAGATGGCAAAGACGCCGAAATTCGCGAACGCCAAGGTGTTCGATTGGGTCGATCAGTGGAACA
>CAVERN010000018.1:0-12156 GCA_963618095.1 bacterium
GCGCGTGTGCGCGGAGCTCTTCGCTGACAGGCGCGACGCGGTGGTGGCGCCGGACCTCTTCTGGGACAACTACGCGCTCATCTTCTCCGACGCCTGCGGCGCGCGGATGCAGACCTTCAACACCTTCCGCGGCGGCCGCTTCGACGCCGCCGCCATGAAGAGGGCCCTGCTCGGCCCGGGCGACAAGAAGATCCTCATCCTCAACTTCCCCAACAACCCCACCGGCTACACCGCGACCGTCGAGGACGCGAGGAGGATCGTCGCCGCCGTGAAGTCCGCCGCGCGCGAGAAGAGGATCGTGGTGGTGCTCGACGACGCCTACTTCGGCCTCGTCTACGAGAAGGGCGTGCACGAGGAGTCCCTCTTCGCGGAGTTCTCCGACCTCCACGAGAACGTGCTCGCCGTGAAGCTCGACGGCACCACGAAGGAGGACTACGTGTGGGGGATGCGCGTGGGCTTCGTGACGTTCGCGGGCAGGGGGCTCTCCGAGAAGCAGCTCTCCGCCCTCGAGGCGAAGGCCGCCGGGGACGTGCGCTCCTCGATATCGAACGCCTCCTCCCTCGGCCAGCACCTCGCCATAGACGCCTACCGCGACCCGGACTACGTGCGCCAGAAGCGCGAGAAGTACGCCGTGCTGAAGAACCGCTACCGGGTCATACGCGGCATACTCAGGACGCACCCGGAGTACGCGCAGTCCTTCGAGGCGATGCCGTTCAACTCCGGCTACTTCATGTGCGTGAGGCCGAAGGGCGTGGCGGCGGAGGACGTGCGCAGGCGCCTCATCGAGAGGTACTCCACCGGCACCATCGTCCTCTCGGGCCTCATACGCCTCGCCTTCTCGACCGTCCCCGCGAAGACCCTCCCGAAGCTCTTCGCGAACGTCGACGCGGCGATAAGGGAGCTGAAGACGGGGAGATAAGAGGCAAGACGTGAAACGGTCCATCGCAGTGCTCGGCATCGAGGCCTCCGGCGTAAGGGGGGTGCGACTGATGCGCAGCGGACGCCAGGGCGACTGGCGCGTCGCGGACCGCCACTTCTGGCCTGTCGGCGGCGCGGGCGCGGCGGCGCCGGACGCCGCCGCCCCGGAGGACGCGCAGGACGCCGCCGCCCCGGAGGACGGCGCCGAGGCCCCGGACCGCTACTCCGAGCTCGTGGAGGCCCTCTCCGGGGCCGCGCGCCGCTTCGGCACGCGCGAGGTCGTGCTCGCCGCCCCGCTCTCGTCGCTGATCGTGAAGGTCGCGGGCGTGCGGGAGGAGGACCGCGACCGCATCGGCGAGAGGGCCGCGGAGGAGATAGGCGGCGTCTCCCCGTTCCCGGACGAGCAGCCCGTCGCCGGCTCGGAGACCGTGGGCGAGGCCGACGGCGCGTCGACGGCCCTCTTCGCCGCGCTCCCGGAGTCGGAGGCGGCCGAGCTGGGCGACGCCCTCGACGAGGCGAAGGTGCGCGTGCTGCGCACGGACGCGACCGCGCTCGGATGGCTGCGCACCAGGTGGTCGGACGTGTTCCCGGAGGGCGAGGCCCCCGGCGCCGGCAAGGTGGTGCTGATGGACTGCGACGGCGGATGGGACGTGGTCGTGCTCAAGGGCCAGGTGCCGTCCGTCCTGCGCGGGCTCGGAAGCGCGTCCTGCGACGGCGACGTGGCGCGCGAGGTGATGCTCTCGCTCATACGCGCGGGCGCGGGCGCGGGCGAGATCGTGGCGCTCACGCGGCGCGGACTCGGCGAGGGGCTCGCCGCCGCCCTCGGCGCGATCGCCCCGGTGCGCGTGGTGGCGGTCGGCGGCGGCGCGGAGGACGGCGCCGCCGGGGAGGACTGCGAGGCGGCGTTCGGCGGCGTGGAGGGCGTGGCCCTCAGGACCGCCGAGGGCTATTCGCTCGACGTCACGCCGGCGGACTGGGCTGAGGCCCGCGCCGAGGCCCGCTTCAGGCGCAGGCTCGCAGCGTACGTCGCCGTCGCGGCGGCGGGGTGGCTGCTCGCGATGGGCGCGCTCTTCGGGGTGCCGCTCGCCTACGGGCAGATGGAGGCGCGGCAGAAGGCGGAGTCCCGCCGCCACGCCGCCGCGTTCCGCGAGGTGAAGGAGATGCGCGACAAGGTGAAGCTCGTGCAGCAGTACTCGGACCGCGCGCGCGGCGCGCTCGAGCTGCTCAAGGCGGTCTCCGACCGCATGCCCGAGGGCGTCACGCTCACGAGCTTCGGCCTCAGGCGAGGGGAGAGGCTCTCCCTCGTGGGGGAGGCCACCTCGCCCACGGCGGTGTACGACTTCAAGAACCTGCTCGCGGACGCCGCGGTGGAGGGCGCCGAGGGGGAGGAGGAGCCCGAGGAGGACGCGAGGCTCTTCGCCGAGGTGAACCTCACGGGCCCCTCGCAGACCCGCTCCGGCGGGCACAGGTTCTCGATCGAGTGCCTCTTCGAGGCGAAGGAGGAGAAGTGACCTCGAACCTCTCGAGGCGGGACCGGGCGGTGGCTGCGGCCGTGGGCGTGGCGCTCATGTACGGGCTGTGCGCCGCGCTCTGGTTCATGGGGCAGGAGCAGGCGTGGCGCGTCTCCGCGAAGAAGTACGCCGCCGCCGCGAAGAAGACCGCCTCCGAGCGCAGGCTCATATCCCAGCGCGGGGAGTGGAACGAGGCGTACGAGACCGAGCGCGAGAAGATGCCGGTGTTCGGCGAGGCCGCCGTGGACGTGGACACCCACTGGCTGAGCCGGATGGACACCGTGGCCGAGGAGTGCAACGTGGCGATATCCCAGCGCCAGGCGGGCCAGCAGGCGGAGGTGGGGGACGTGTTCGAGCAGCCGATAGACGTCAAGCGATGGGAGGCGACGATCACCTCCCTCGTGAGGTTCATGCACGCGCTCGAGTGCGAGACGAACGCGATGTTCGACGTGCGCGAGATCGCGATCAAGCCCTCGTCCCACAAGGGCTTTCTCACGGGCTCGTTCAGGCTCGCCTGCGCGTACATGAGGGGATCGGAGGACGAATGACATGGAAACGGCGAAGGCGCACCGCAGGGAGGTTGGGATGAAGGCGAAGAAGCTTCTGTTCATTGCCGCGGCCGCGGCCGCGGCGCTCGCGGCGTCCGCGCAGCAGTCCAGGCGCCCGGCGGCGCGCCCGGCGCAGTCCAGGCGCGCCGGCCAGCAGCAGGAGGAGGCCCAGAGGGCGATGACGCGCGAGGACCTCAAGGAGGTGCCGCGCGGGACGAACGGCGTGCCCGCCCTCGCCTTCGTGCAGGCGGACGTCTCGCTCGTGCTCGAGGCGTACGCGGACGAGGTCGGCAAGACCGTGATCCCCGCGCCGGACCTCCCCAAGGCGGTGATAACCCTGCGCTCGCTCGAGGGGCAGGTGCTCACAAAGGAGGAGTACCTCGAGGCGATCGAGCTCGTGCTCACGATGAACGGCGTGGTGCTCGAGCCAAAGGGCAAGAAGTTCCTGCGCGCGCTGCCGCGCAAGACCGTGCGCACCCACGGCATCCCCATGAGCATGGAGGACCGCGGCAACCTCCCCGAGCACGGGCGCGTGGTGAGCCAGATGATCTCCTTCAAGAACATCGAGGTCGCCGAGGCGCAGAAGGCCCTCGAGGGCTTCAAGGCGCCCGAGGGGCTCTTCCAGGTGTTCGAGCGCACGAACGCGATCCTCGTCACCGACACGCAGGAGAACATCAACCGCATGCTCGAGATCGCCCGCGCGATAGACGTGGCCACCCCGGTCATGGAGGACGTGTTCGTGCGGCAGATCGAGTACGCGCTCGCCATGGACATCAAGACCCACCTCGAGACGATCGTCACCGAGTCGCAGAAGGACACGCAGCAGAAGCAGTCCGGCCCGAAGCAGAGCGGGGCGCCGGGATTCGCGAGCTCCATGCCGACGAGGCCCGGCGGGCTGCTGAACCGCAACAACCGCCCGGGCGCGAGGGGCGCGGAGCCTCCCGCGAGCGCGCCGAACGCGGACCTCGTCGCGGCGGTCTCCGACGCCGACCGCGGCATGATTCGCGGCAAGGTGCTGATCCTCGCCGACGAGCGCTCCAACAAGCTCATCGTCATCACCAGCAAGTCCAACATGGACTTCTTCGACCGCGTGATAACCACGCTCGACGTGGAGACGACCCCGGAGGTGCAGATCGACGTGATCCGCCTCAAGTACGCCGAGGCGAAGGACGTGGAGCAGATGCTCAACGACCTCATCGGCGCGTCGTCCGGCTCCTCCTCCTCCCAGGGCAAGAACAACCAGAACGCGAACGTCCAGCGCGGCGGCGCGGCGAACAGCAACCTCACGCGCGGCACGCCCCAGGGCGGAAGGCGTCCGCCCTCCTCCAGCCCCACATTCCAGAACGTGAACGCCTCCCGCCTCGGCGAGCTCAGCAAGGAGAACGTGAAGGTGCTCGCCGACGAGCGCATCAACGGCATCGTGGTGATGGCCCGCCGCGCCGACATGCGCGCCATCCGCGACGTGATCGACAACATGGACGTGAAGCTCTCCCAGGTGCTCATCGAGACCGTGATCGTGCAGGTGGAGCTCGGCGACGGCCTGACCACCGGCATCGACTGGGTGCAGCGGGGACGCGAGAGGGTGACGCAGCAGCGGACAGACCTCAATGGCAACAAGCTGTATAGGTACCGTGATTCGGAATCGGGCAACACGTTCATCGGCGCGATCGGAGAGACCGTGACGAGGGGCGACAACTCGTACACATTCGACGCTGATTCGATCGCCAACTACGTCCCCGTGATGGAGAGCGTCCTCCGCCGTGACGGATTCTACAATAACGGCAGCTACATGCTCGGCGGCGGCGGCGGATCCGGCACCTCCATGCTCGGCACCCTCATGAACGTGGCGACGACGGCGGGCTCGAACGCGGTTGAGAGCGCCGCTTCCGCCAACCCGATCGGCGGGGGGATCAACTACCTTCTCAAGAGCGACAAGCTCAACATCGCCGCCATCATCCAGGCCTCGAAGGACGACAGCCGCACGAAGGTGCTCGCCTCGCCGATCCTCATGACGGTGGACAACCAAGAGGCGTCGATCGAGGCGACGGACATGATCTATCTCTTCAGCGGATACCAGTACTCCGGCAGCTCCATGTACGGCAGCCAGGTGCGCAACTACGAGAAGCGCGACATCGGCCTCACGGTGACCGTCACGCCGAAGATAAACCCGAACGGCACGGTGATGCTCGAGGTCGAGCAGAAGTTCGAGACGCAGGGCGCCGACCAGAACGTGCCGAACGAGACGGGCGGCACTGACCCCTACGCGACCGTCACGACGCGCAAGATCAAGAGCTCCGTTTCGGTGGAGAACCGCCAGACGGTCGTGATGGGCGGCCTCACGAAGAAGAGCAACGTCGAGAGCGAAAGCGGCATCCCGATTCTGAAGGACATCCCGTGGATCGGCAAGTGGCTCTTCGGCTCCGTCTCGCAGAAAGAGGCGAGGAGCGAGCTGCTCGTGTTCATGACGCCGTACGTGCTCGACGACGCCGAGGCCGCGCAGGCGGAGGCCCTGCGGCGCAAGAAGGCGCTCAGCGACTCGAGGCCGTGGGAGGACGGCGGGTGGTCCGCCTCGCCGCTCGCGGACCCGGTCTCGAAGAAGGAGCAGCTGCGCCGGTTCAAGGAGGAGTGGGCGAAGCAGGACGAGGAGCGCAAGGCGAAGCTCGCCATCGAGAAGGCGAAGGTCGAGCGCGCGAAGAAGCTCGAGGGCATGGGCGAGTCCGAGCGCAAGTTCTGGCTCGAGCTCCACCGCGACGAGCTCGAGAAGGAGAAGCGCGAGGAGTTCGACAGGAAGACGAAGGAGCAGGCGGACCTCAGGGCGTTCGTCGAGGAGCTCAAGAAGAAGGACCTCGAGAAGGCCGAGGCGGCGATTTCCGCGGCCGAGGCCGAGGAGCGCGCGAAGCCCGAGGCGAGGAAGGGAGAGGACGACTGATGGCGCGCGCATGGGCCATCGCCGCCGCGCTCGCGCTCGCCGCCGCCGCCGCCGCGTACTTCACGGTGGACCGCATCGCGGACCTTAGGACCGCGCAGGCGGAGGCGCTCGCGCGCAGGGCGGAGGCGAAGCTGAAGGCCGCCGAGGCGGCGCGGAAGCAGTCCGAGGCGGAGGCGAAGAAGGCGGAGGCGGAGAAGGCGGCCGCGAAGTCCAGGGAGGAGAGCGCGAAGGAGAGCCGCAGGGAGCGCGAGGCCGCCGCCGCAGAGGCGAAGGCGCGCGACCGGGCGAAGGCCTCCGAGGCGGAGTCGAAGAAGGCCGAGGCCGCGTCCCTGGCCTCGAAGGCCCGCGCCGCCGAGGCGGAGGCGAAGAGGGCGGAGGCTGAGAAGGCGGCCGCGCTCGCGCTTGCGGAGGCCGCCGCGTCCACGAACGCGGCGCGGCAGGCGGAGCTCGCGGCGGCGGAGCTCGCGGCGAGGGAGGTGGAGGTCTCCCTCGCGCAGGCGCTCGCGGCGAGCAACGTGCTCGCGCTGCAGAAGGCGGACTACGCGTCGAGGCTCGCCGAGGTCAAGGCCCTGCAGGAGGAGCTTCGCCGCCGGGAGGAGGAGACGCGTCCGAACAAGACCCTCCAGGCGCTGATCGCGCAGAACGAGGCGGCGCGGGAGGCGGAGCTCGCGGAGATGGCGAAGCGCGACGCCAGGTACGCCGAGGAGGAGGCGCTCCGCCGCCGCGTGCTGAGGGAGGGCGTGCCCTCCGCGCCGACGAGGCCGCTCACGAGGGGCGAGAGGCGCCTGGCGGCGGCGGCGGCGGGGCTGGACGGCATAGACGAGGAGGGGCGCAGGGCGGTGGAGGCGCGCCTGGCGGAGAGGGTCCGGGAGCTGGCGCGCCAGGCGGCGGCCGACGGGCGGCTCGACGACGCCGAGGCGTTCCTCGCCGCGCTGAAGTCCATCGCGCCCGACAGCGAGGAGGCCAAGTAGCCCTGCGGCGATGAGGCGCGGCATTGCATACGGCGTTGGGAGGGTCGCGTGCGCTCGGGCGGAGTCCGCGAGGGGCGCGGTCGCGCTTCTCGGGGAGACGGCGGTGCGCGCGCTCGCCATGCTCGCCAGGCCCCGTCAGTTCCGGTTCCGGGACTTCGCCCTCGCGTTCGAGCGGGCGGGGTTCGACGCCCTTCCGATAACCGCGATCGTTGGGCTTCTCCTCGGGCTGATCCTCGCGTTCGAGTCCGCTGCGAGCCTGAAGGCGTTCGGCGCGGAGGTGTACGTGGCGGACCTGATAGCGATAGGGCTCTTCCGCGAGCTCGGGCCGATCATCACGGCGATAATCCTCGCCGGTCGCACGGGGAGCGCGTTCGCCGCCGAGATAGGCACGATGAAGGCGAACGAGGAGCTGGACGCCCTGACGACGATGGACCTGCCGCCGGTGCGGTTCCTCGTGATGCCGAGGGTGGCGGCGGCGGCGCTCGTGATGCCGGCGCTCGCGGCGCTCTCGGAGGTCTCCGGCCTGATCGGCGGGTGCATCGTGCTGCAGCTCATGGGCGTGCCGGCGAATGTCTTCTGGGGGCACGTCACCTCGTCCTCCACCGCGGCCATGGTCGCGCTGGGGCTTGGGAAGGCGGCGCTCTTCGGCCTTCTCGTGGGCTTCATCGGCTGCGCCGCCGGGATGGGCGCGAGGAAGGCGGCGGACGGCGTGGGCGAGGCCGCGACGAGGGCGGTGGTGAGCAGCATCGTGGCGATAGCGGTCACGGACGGGCTGCTGGCGGTGCTCTGCCACGTGCTTGGGGTGTGAGGGAGATGGCGGGCGGCAGCGTGATAGAGCTTGAGGGCGTGAGCGCCGGGTACGGGAGCGTGGCGGTGCTGGAGAACCTCACGTTCTCGGTCGGGGCCGGGGAGGTGTTCGTGCTGCTCGGCGGGTCCGGCTGCGGGAAGTCCACGGTGATGCGCCACATCGTCGGCCTCAGCCCCGTGCTCGCCGGCAGGATAAGGGTGCTCGGGATGGAGGTCTCGCGGAGGAGCCTCCCGGCGATCCGCCGGCGCATCGGGGTGATGTACCAGAGCGGGGCGCTGTTCGGCGGGATGACGTGTCTCCAGAACGTGCAGCTGCCGCTCGACGAGTTCTCGTCCCTCTCCCGCCGGGAGCGGCGCGACAAGGCGATGGAGCTGCTCGGGACGGTCGGGCTCGGGGACGCGGCCGGGAAGATGCCGAGCGAGATATCCGGCGGCATGAGGAAGCGCGTGGCGATAGCGAGGGCGATGGCGCTCGGGCCGGAGATCCTGTTCCTCGACGAGCCGAGCGCGGGGCTGGACCCCATCACCTCGAGCGCGCTCGACGACCTCATACTGCGGATACGCGAGGAGCGCGGCGCCACGTTCGTGGTGGTGACGCACGAGCTGCCGAGCATATTCAAGATCGCGGACCGGTGCGCGGTGTTCGACAAGTCGAGGCGCGGCCTCGTGGCGCTCGGCGCGCCCGCGGAGCTGAGGGACGGCTGCGACGACGGCTTCGTGAGGAGGTTCTTCGCAAGGGACGGCCGGGGCGCGGCCGGGGGCTGACTACGCAGGAGGCGACATGGAAGCGGACAACGAGGCGAGCTACGCGAAAATAGGGATGTTCCTGATCTTCGGCGCGCTGCTGGTGGCGGGCGTGCTGGTGCACCTGGGGACGTCCCGGGGCAAGAGGAACGAGTTCCTCGTGGAGACGTACTTCAAGAACGACGTGAGCGGGCTCGACGTGGGCAGCGCGGTGAACTTCCGCGGCGTGCGCGTGGGGTCCGTGCGCGAGATATCGTTCGTGGGCGCGGAGTACGACGACGTCCAGCCGCGACAGGGGCGGTACATATACGTGCTCCTCGCCCTCGACACGCGCAGGTGCCGGATAGGCCGCGGGGAGGAGGACCCCTCGGTCGGGATGAGGCGGCTGCTGGACGCAGGGCTGCACTCCACGGTGTCCGCCTCCGGGATAACGGGGCTCTCGCGCATAGAGCTCAACTTCCCGAAGTCCGCGGTGCAGGACGACAAGGTGCTGTGGGAGGCGCGCCACCTGGTGATACCGCCCGCGCCGTCGATCTTCGAGAGCGCGGCGGACAGCGCGACGCGGGTGCTCAGCCAGCTGGACCGGATGGACTTCGCGGGGGCGCTGAGCAACGTGGTGCGCCTCGCGTCGAGCGCGGCGGAGATGTGCGAGGAGATAGGGGACGTCGTGGAGACGGAGCGCGGGCGCATCAGCTCCATCCTCGAGAGCGCGGAGGGGGCGGCGGCGTCGCTGCGCGAGTTCTCGGGCGAGATCGCGGAAAACCCGTCCCTCCTGATCCGGCGCCGCGACGCGGAGCCGCTGGAGGAGACGAGGTAGGCCGCGGCGGACGCGGCCCCGGACTTTTGAATTCACAGGGCAATCAAGGGAAAGGCAGTGCGATGCAGTTGGTTACAGACCAGATAAAGGACTCGATGGCGGGTTCGTCGTGGATACGCAGGATGTTCGAGAAGGGGCTGGAGCTCAAGGCCCGCCACGGGGAGGACGCGGTGTGCGACTTCTCGCTCGGCAACCCGGACGTCCCGCCGCCGCTGGCGGCGAAGGCGGCGCTCGAGAGGATCGCGGCGGACGCCGTGAAGCCGCTGGGCCTCGGCTACTGCCCCAACGCCGGCATCCCGGCGGTGCGCGAGGCGATGGCGGACTACGTCAGCCGCCAGCAGGGGCTGGACGGCTCCGCGCGCTGCGGGGCGGGGCACGTGGTGATGACGGTCGGGGCGGCGGGCGCGCTCGTCTCGTTCTTCCGCGCGGTGGTGGAGCCGGGCGACGAGGTGATCTGCCCCGCGCCGTACTTCGTGGAGTACGCGAGCTACTGCGGGCACTTCGGCGGCGTGCTGAAGGCGGTCCCCTCGAAGAGCGCGGACTTCAGCCCGGACCTCGACGCCATCGCGGCGGCGATCACGCCGAGGACGCGCGCGATCCTCGTCAACTCGCCGAACAACCCCACGGGGGCGATCTACTCGCGCTCGACGATGCAGGCGCTCGCCGGGATCGTGGACGGAGTGAACGCGGCGAGGGGCGAGGCGGCGAGGCCGCTCTACCTCCTCTCCGACGAGCCGTACCGCGCCTTCGCGTACGACGGCGCGGTCGTGGAGCCGGTCATGCCGCTCACGAGGTGGAGCGTGGTGATGGGGTCCTTCTCGAAGACGCTCTCCCTCGCCGGCGAGCGCGTGGGGTACGTCGCGCTGAACCCCGCGATGCCCGGGGTGGAGACGCTCGCGGCGGCGGTGACGCTCACGAACCGCACGCTCGGCTACGTGAACGCGCCGGTGGTGGGCCAGCGCCTCGCGGCGGCGCTTCTCGGCGAGACGGTGGACCTCGCGACGTACGACCGCCGGCGCAGGCTGATGGCGGACGTCCTCTCGTCCGCCGGCGTGGAGTTCTGCATGCCGAGGGGTGCGTTCTACTTCTTCCCGAAGGCGCCTGGCGGCGACGACCTCGCCTTCACCGACGCCCTCCTCGGGGAGCGCATCCTCGTGGTGCCGGGGCGCGGCTTCGGCGGGCCGGGGCACGTGAGGCTCTCGTGCTCCGTGGACGAGTCCATAATAGCGCGCTCCGCCGACGGCTTCAGGCGCGCGGTCGCGAAGATGGGGCGCTGACGGCCATGCTGTACTGGCTCTCGTACGCGCTCGAAGGGCACTTCGGCCCGTTCCGCCTCCTGCGCTCGCACGCGTTCCTGATAGCGTGCGGCACGCTCGCGGCGGCGTTTCTCACGTGCGTCCTGCTGCCGAGGCTGTGGCATCTCATGCCGCACGACCACGGCAAGGCGATCCTCGGCAAGGACGGGATGGCGTCCAGGGGCAAGCCCACCGGCGCGGGCGCGATCGTCACGCTCGTGGTGCTGCCCGTCGCGCTCCTGGTGATGCCGTTCTCGGCGTGCGACCTCGGCGTGCTGGTGTGCATGTACGCGGCGATGGCGTTCGGCTACCTCGACGACGCGGCGACCGTGCCGTGGGGCCAGCTGAAGAAGGGCCTGCTCGACGCGGCGGTGTCGCTCGGCGCCGCGCTCTTCCTCTACGCCGGGCACGGCGGCGAGATCTGGATGCCGTTCGTCAAGGGCGTGTGGTGCGCGCCGTGGTGGGTCTACCTGCCCTGCGCCGGGTTCCTCATCTGGTTCACGATGAACGCCACGAACTGCTCGGACGGCGTGGACGGCCTCGCTGGGTCGCTCACGGCGATATCGCTCGCGAGCCTCGCCGCGCTGCTCTACCTGGTGGTCGGCTACGCCCCGGTCGCCAGCTACCTGCTGATACCGGGCAACCCGCTCGCCGCCCGGTGGGCGATACTGCTCATGACGGTGGTGGGGGCGCTGTGCGGCTACCTCTGGTGGAACGCCGAGCCCTCGAAGGTGCTGATGGGCGACGCCGGGAGCCGCTTCCTCGGGATGCTCGTCGCGGTGGGGGTGCTCGTGACGGGCAATCCGTTCCTCGTCTTCGCGTTCGCGCCGATCGTGCTCGTGAACGGCGGCGCGGGGCTCGGCAAGATCGTGCTGCTGCGCATCTGCCGCCGTCTCGGCGCGGAGGTGCGCCCGCCGAGCGTCCTGCCGCCGGAGCTCCAGGAGCGCCAGAACGTGCTCGTGCGGATGCTCCTCGGCGTGAGGTTCCCGCTCCACGACCACTGCAAGCGCGCGCTCAAGTGGTCCAACGCCCAGGTGCTGATGCGCTTCACGCTCCTGCAGGCGTTCGTCTCGCCGCTCCTCTTCATCCTCTTCGTGAAGGTCCGCTGACCTCCTGGCGCGAATGGAACGCATGGCCTATCTGCTCGCCGGGCCGACGGCGTCCGGGAAGTCCGCGATCGCCGCGGCGCTCGCCCGCGAGATGGGGGCGGCGATCCTCTCCGCCGACTCGATGCTCGTGTACCGGGGGATGGACATCGGCACGGCGAAGCCGCCGCCCGAGGAGGTCGCGGAGTTCCGCATGGGCGGCGTGGACCTGGTGACTCCGGCGGAGGAGTTCTCCGCCGGCGCCTGGCTCCGGAGCGCGGCCGCGTGGGCGGCGGGGGTGCCGGAGGGGACGCCGATCGTGGTCGTCGGCGGCACGGGGCTCTACTTCTCCGCGCTGCTGCGCGGGCTGGACCGCGCCTGGACGAAGCCGCCGCCCGAGTACCCGGTTCTGCGGGTCGACCGCGCCGCGCTGCGCGCCCGGATAGCGGCGCGGCTGGACGCCATGTACTCGGCGGGGCTGGAGGAGGAGCGGCGGCGCCTGCGCGGGGAGTACCCCGCGTGGTCCAGGAC
>CAVERN010000018.1:12166-18820 GCA_963618095.1 bacterium
GTCCAGGACGGCCTCGCTCGCCATAGGCTACCGCGAGGGGGACACGCGGGAGAAGGTGTACGCGCGCACGTGCCAGCTCGCCAAGAGGCAGGACACCTGGTTCCGCCACCAGGCGAGCGCGCTCTACGTGGAGCCGACCGTGGAGGCGGTGCGCGAGTGCTGGCGGGCGCGCGGGCCGTGGGCGGTGTCGTTCGATGCGTGAGGCGCCGTCCATCTCGCTCGCCCCGATCGCGGGCTTCACGAACGCCGCCTGCCGCCTCATGGCGGCGCGCGGCGGGGCGGACCTCGCGTACACCGAGATGGTCTCGGCCGCCGGGCTCGCGCACGGCTCCTCGCCCACGCGCCATCTGCTGGAGACGCTCCCGGGGGAGGGGCCCGTTGCGTGCCAGCTCTTCGGGGCCAGGCCGGACGAGCTTGCGTTCGCCACGCGGGAGGTCGCCGCGCTCGGGCGCTTCGTGGAGATAAACCTGAACGCGGGCTGCCCGGTGCCGCGCATCACGCGCGAGGGGGCGGGCTCCGCGCTCGTGACGAGGCCGGAGCTGGTGCACGACCTCCTCGCCGCGATGGTGGCGGAGGCGGGCGGGACGCCGGTCACGCTGAAGACGCGTCCCGGGCCGCGCCCCGACCGCGTGCTGATGCTCGAGCTCCTCGACGCGGCGGAGAGCGCGGGCGCGAGGGGGTTCGTGCTCCACGCGCGGTTCACGTCCCAGAACCACGGCGGGCCCGTGCATCTCGACCTGCTCGCCGAGCTCGCGCGGAGGGCGCGCGTGCCGGTGGCGGGCAACGGCGGGGTGGTGGACGGCGCGACGTTCGCGGCGATGGCGGAGACGGGCGTCGCGTCCGTGATGGTCGGCCGGGCCGCGCTCTCCGACCCGTACGTCTTCGCGAGGCTGAAGCGTGGCGACGCGCCTGGCGGGGGCCGGGCGGGGCCGTCCGCCGCCGAGCTGTTCCGCGAGCACGTGAAGGCGCTCGAGGCGCTGCACCGCCAGCTGCGCGAGCGCTTCCCGGGCGACCGGCTGCCCACGCTGGACGCCTGGGTCACGGGGGCGGTGCGCACGCATCTGGCGCGGTACTTCTCGGGGATGCCCGGCGCGGCGGAGCTCCGCCGCCGCCTCTCCGCCGTCAAGTCGATCCGCGACCTCGCCATGCCTTCATGAGGCGCGAGAATCTCGCTTGACGGGCGGGGCGCGAGGTGGTATATTACGCGCCGTTTTTGCCCAAGTGCAATCGTCTGATTCGGAGCGTAGCGCAGTCTGGTAGCGCGTTTGGTTCGGGACCAAAAGGCCGAGGGTTCAAATCCCTCCGCTCCGACCAATTTGTTTTTGGCTTCCCGTGTGCTATAATCGTCCCGCGCTTCGTATGGGCGCGAGCCGGGCCGCGGCGGCTTGAATCCCCGGCGCGAAGGATGGTCTTGGGAGGGCGAATGGGCCTGATAGAGAGGATACGAGAGAAGGCGAGGGCGGACGTCAAGTCGATCGTGCTGCCCGAGGGCGACGAGCCGCGCACGGTCGCCGCGGCGGCGGCGCTGGCGCGGGAGGGTCTGGCGAGGCCGATCCTCCTCGGCGATCCCGCGAGGGTGCGCTCCGTCGCGGCGGACCGCGGGGTCTCCCTGGGCGGGGTGGAGATCGTGGACCCCGCTTCGGACGCGCGCGCGGCGGCGTACGCGGCCGCGCTCCACGAGCTGCGCCGGGAGAAGGGCGTGACGGAGGAGAAGGCGAGGGCGCTCGTCGCGGACCCGATGCATTTCGGCATGATGATGGTGAAGGAGGGCGATGCGGACGGCCTCGTCTCCGGCGCGGTCCACTCCACGGGCGACATGCTGCGCCCCGCGCTCCAGATAATAAGGACCAGGCCGGGGATGAGGCTCGTGTCGTCGAGCTTCCTGGTGGAGTGTCCGAACCCGGCGGTGGGCGAGGGCGGCCTTCTCGTCTACGCGGACTGCGTGGTGAACCCGTGCCCGGACAGCGAGGGACTGGCGAGCATAGCGATCGCGGCGGCGGAGACGGCGAGGTCGCTCTGCGGGATCGCCGAGCCGCGCGTGGCGATGCTCTCCTTCTCGACGAAGGGCAGCGCGAGCCATGCGCTCGTCGCCAAGGTGCGCAGGGCGACGGAGATCGCCCGCTCGCTCGCCCCGGGCCTCGCGATAGACGGCGAGATGCAGCTCGACGCGGCGCTCGTGCCGGAGGTGGCGGAGCTGAAGGCGAAGGGCAGCGCCGTGGCCGGGCGGGCGAACGTGCTCGTGTTCCCCGACCTCCAGTCCGGGAACATCGGCTACAAGATAACGCAGCGCCTTGGCGGCGCGGAGTGCTTCGCGGTGCTGCAGGGCCTGGCGAAGCCGTGCAACGACCTCTCCCGCGGCTGCTCCGTGGAGGACATCGTGAACACCGCCGCGATGACGGCGGTGCAGGCCCAGGGCTTGGCGCGCGGGGCGTCGGGCGCGGCCTGATGTGGTAGAATTCGCGCCTTTCAGGGAGAGAGCATGAAGAAGAGCACGCCGTTCACGGCAGAGGAGATAGCGAGGATAGCCGAGAGCCATCCCACGCCGTTCCACATATACGACGAGAGGGCGATCCGTGAGAACGCCCGCAGGCTGAAGGCGGCGTTCGCCTGGAACCGGGGCTTCCGGGAGTTCTTCGCCGTGAAGGCGGCGCCGAACCCGCACCTCATGGCGATCCTGCGCGAGGAGGGCTTCGGCAGCGACTGCTCGTCGCTCGGCGAGCTCGAGCTCGCCAGGGCCGTGGGCAACGTCGGGGAGAGCGTGATGTTCACGTCCAACGACACCCCCGCGGAGGAGTTCCTCCGCGCCGCCGAGCTCGGCGCGATAGTGAACCTCGACGACATAACGCACTGGCCCTTCCTCGTGGAGACGCTGAAGGCGGCCGGGAGGCCGCTGCCGAAGCTCATGTGCTGCCGCTGGAACCCCGGCCCGCTCAAGGGCGGCAACGCGATCATCGGCAGGCCCGAGGAGGCGAAGTACGGCTTCACGAAGGAGCAGCTCCTGGAATGCTACCGGGAGATGAGGGACGCCGGGGTGGAGAGGTTCGGCCTCCACACGATGGTCGCCTCCAACGAGCTCGACCCGCAGTACATCGTCGACACCGCCGCGCTGCTCTTCGACCTCGTGGCGGAGATCTCCGCCGCCCTGGGCGTGGAGTTCGAGTTCGTGAACATCGGCGGCGGGATCGGGATCCCGTACAGGCCCGAGCAGGAGGCGATGGACCTCGAGCTCGTGGGGCGGGGGATAGAGAGCGAGTGCCGGGAGCGGCTCACCTCCAGGGGGCATCCGGAGCCGCGCCTCTACATGGAGTGCGGGCGGTGCGTCACCGGCCCGTACGGCTGGCTCGTGTCCAGGGTGCGCCACGTGAAGAGGACGTACAAGACGTACGTTGGCCTCGACGCCTGCATGGCGAACCTCATGAGGCCGGCGCTCTACGGCGCGTACCACCACATCACGCTGATGGCGGACGACGCGCCGACGCGCCCCGTGGTCAGGTGCGACGTGACGGGGTCGCTCTGCGAGAACAACGACAAGTTCGCGATCGACCGGGAGCTCCCCGAGCTCCGTCCCGGCGACATCGTGGCGATCCACGACGCCGGGGCGCACGGCCACGCGATGGGGTTCCAGTACAACGCGAAGCTCCGCAGCGCGGAGCTGCTGCTCCGCGAGGACGGGAGCGTGAGGGAGATCCGCCGCGCGGAGACGCTCGACGACTACTTCGCGACGCTCGACTTCCCGGGGCTTGGCGGAAGGCGCAGGCAAGGAGGGGCAGAATGAGGACGATCGGGATAATTCCGAGCAGGTACGGCTCGAGCCGCTTCCCGGGCAAGCCGCTGGCGGTGCTCGCCGGCAAGCCGCTCGTGGCGTGGGTCGTGGAGGCGGCGAGGAGGGCGGAGTCCCTCGACGACGTGGTGGTCGCCACGGACGACACGAGGATCCGCGACGCCGTGGAGGCGTTCGGCGGCCGGGCGGTGATGACGCCGAGCGAGCTGCCGAGCGGCACGGACCGCATCGCCTGCGCGGCGGGGGACTTCGCCGACGACGACATCCTCGTGAACATCCAGGGCGACGAGCCGCTGATCGACCCGGCGCTGATAGACGCGCTTGCCGGGAGGCTGAAGTCCGACCCGGCGTGGGACATGGCCACGGCGGTCTCGCCGATCAGGTCCCAGGCGGACCTCGCGGCGAAGTCCGTGGTGAAGGTCGTGCTCGGCCGCGACGGCGGCGCGCTCTACTTCTCGCGCTGCCCGATACCGTGCGACCGCGACCGCGAGCCGGACCTCTCCGGCGGGCTGTACGTGCGCCATCTCGGCATCTACGCCTATCGCGGCGGCTTCCTGCGGAGGTACGTCGCCGAGCCGCCGTGCGCGCTGGAGCTCGCGGAGAGGCTCGAGCAGCTCCGCGCCCTCTGGATGGGCGGGAGGATCGCGGTGATAAGGACCGAGGACCCGGGCGTGGGCGTGGACACCCCGGAGGACGCCGAGCGAGTGTCGCGCCTCCTCGCGGCGCGCTCAGCCGGCGGAGCGCGCTGATCGATGGACGGGGCTGACCGCATACTCGACCTCGTGAAGGCCGGCGACGACGAGGGCTGGAGGCTCGTGTGGGAGAACGTGATCGTGCCGGAGGTGCGCTCCCTGCGCTCCGCGGACCTCGCCAGGAAGTACTGCGTCACCGACGGCGACCTCATGGGGATGCTGTACGAGGAGATGATCGGCCGCGGGAAGATAGAGCTCTTCCGCAACGACGGCGGCAGCCTCTGGGGATGGATGCGGCAGTACGTGCGCGGGTACGTGACCCGCGCCAACCCGATGCGGCACGGGGAGTTCTCCATCGAGGGCACGGCGGAGCGTAGCGAGAGCGGCGAGGCGATTCCGCTCCCCACGGACGACCGGTCCGTCGCGATGAGGGAGGTGTGGCTGATGACGCACCGCTGCCTCAAGGACCTCTGGAACGACGATCCGCGCAAGGCGTACGTGCTGCTGATGAAGACGAGGATGCACCTGTCGAGCGCGGAGATCGCCGAGATGTTCGACATGACGGAGGCGAACGTGGACCAGACGTTCTCCCGGGGGGTGAAGGCGATGCGCGAGAACTGGAGGCGACATGAGAAGCCCTGAAGGGAAGACCCTCGTATTCTCGTATCGGTCCATCCCGGCCCCGCGTCCGGAGGACTGCTGGTCCGCAAGCGTGACGGTGCCGCCGGGCGCGGGCGGGGACTCGGCTCTTCGGATCCGCGCGCTGGACGGGGCGGGCGAGCCGATCGCGTCCGGCGCGTTCGAGCTCATGGGCGCGAAGGTGCCGATCTCCGGCGGCGACGGCTCCATGACGCTGGCGGATTTCGTCGGGGGGGTGCACGAGAAGGGCGTGTGGATGTTCAGGCCCGGCCGGCCTCCCCTGCCCGGCGGGCTTACCTTCGAGTGAATTGTGCAAAATCAGGTCTGACCTAATCTTGCACGTTTTGTGCAAATTTAGGTCAGACCTGATTTTGCACAATTGCTGACGAGCCATTGCGAAGTCTCGGTGTCTCGGCGCAATTCGCCACAGGCGATGAGTTCGCGAACGCACTTGCAGACAGTTGTTTTCGGTCGCTTCAAGAGCCGGGCGATCGCGGATGGCTTGGCCATCGGCTGCACCTTGAGCATTTCAAGAATCGAGGCTTTGAGCTCTCCGCTCTTCTCTCGGCATTTCCGATAGAGGTATTCGTTTTCATAGAGATTAGTCCCGGCTTCGAGGACTTTGTCCCAATGCGCGGCGGCCTGTGCGACGTATGCCTCGTCCGTGAGTGGATTCTCGGGGACGTTGTATCCCGCTCGTCGTCTTCTGGCGACTTCGTTTGCCCAGTCGCGCTTCTCTTGCTCCAATACTGAGTCCATCCGCGCATGAACGGCTTCAATCATGGATGGGACATCGATCTCGTCTCCATAGACAAGGCGAAGACCGTCAATCGCCGTCCGGTCGCCTCTGACGGCGGCGTGAAGACTTGACCACTCGTATTCGTCGAAGTTCGAGCAGGTCCCGGCGCGAATGGGATTCAGGAAGATGTAGGCGAGGACTTTTGAGAGATTCTCCTTGCGACTGGGGACAGCGCGGTCGATATAGGTCGATTCCCAGAGTGTTCCGACATGGGAGGTTCGGCGATTGTATTCTTCTGTGAACCACTGCTTGAGCGTCTTCATGAAAGAGCCGATGTCATACATTCTTTTGCGAAGGCGTTCGAGGATGGATTGGACCTTGGCCTCGCCTTCGCCAAGCGTTGGCTCTGTTTGCGTTGGCTGCGCGGCGTCTTTTGCGCGGAGTTCAGCGAATTGAGAGATGAGGGCCTTCGCGGCGGATCTCCCCCTGAGGATTCCAAAGCGACGAATGACTTCGGCTTCGTCGACATCAACTCGTTCGGGCAGAAACGTGAGAAGGTGGAAGTGGTTCGTCATGATGCACCATCCAACGAGCTTGATGCCGGAGAACTCGGCCACACGCCGTAGCATCGCGATAAAGTCGTTGCGTTCTTCGTCGCGGAGGAAGAAGACGCGGTGAGCGATTCGGTTGACGATGTGGTGAAACGTCATCGGTTCTTTGATGCGGAAATTCGAGTTGCTCATAATTGCACCTTTAAAAACAAACAAGCGTAGTATAGCATATTCGGCTAAAGTGTGCAAAAT
>CAVERN010000019.1:0-18621 GCA_963618095.1 bacterium
GGACACGGAGGACGGCTGGGACTTCGTCACGCCGGAGCAGGGCCGCGTCACGCGCATCCCGCAGGTGGACGGCAAGGACGCGCCGTGGGAGCTCTGCCAGACGTTCTCCGGCTCGTGGGGCTACCACCGCGACGAGAACACGTGGAAGAGCCCGCACCAGCTCATCGAGATCCTCGTCAACTGCGTGTCGTTCAACGGCAACCTGATCCTCAACGTCGGGCCGACGGCGCGCGGCGAGTTCGACTACCGCGCCTGCGACCGCCTCGACGCGATCGGCAGGTGGATGCACTGGAACAGCCGCGCGGTCTACGGCTGCGGCCGGGCGCCGGACGGGTTCCAGAAGCCGGACGGCACGATCCTCACCTACAGCAAGGAGGCGAACCGCCTCTACATCCACGTCTTCGACTACCCCGCGCGCTTCCTGCCGGTCGCGTTCGCTGACAGGATCGAGTACGCGCAGTTCCTGCACGACGGCTCGGAGGTCAAGATCCAGCGCAGCGTCGACATCGTGCATTCGCAGGGCGGCGACCTCGGCAAGACCGACTTCCTCATCCTGCCGGTGCTGAAGCCGAACGTCGATGTGCCCGTCATCGAGGCCTTCCTCAAGAAGTAGCGTCCCGAAGCAGGCGCGTCCGCATGGGCCCCGGCGCATCTTTGACGTATTTTTGACATTGCTTTGACAATTCTCTGACAACTCCTTTCCCGTGCTTTGATATCTTTCACGGCGTAAAGGCGAGGAGCGTTCCGAGGCCGCGTGGCCCGGCCGCGATCGCCGAAACCGGAAAGAGGAGGGCAATGAGATGAAGAGAAGGTTGTTGGACGCGGGCAGCTATCTGCTCGCGGGAATAGCGTCCTGCGCCGTGCTTGTCGCGGTGTCCATGCTGATGACGGACGAGTCGCCGCTGCCGGCCGCCGCGCAGTCGCCTGCGCTGGCGGCTTCGGGCGCGCAGTCCTGCGTCAATTCGCAGGGGGGGAGGTAGCCATGGCCTTCAGCAGCGACAATACGTCCGCCGCCAGGGTGCGGCCGTGCTACACGTGCTGCCATCCGAACGGCAAGGGAACGGGCGTCACGGCCAGGTTCGAGCTCCATCCCGCGCATGACGTGGTGGAGGGCTCCCTGTTCGTGACGATGGCCTCGCAGAAGACCATAGGGTCGTTTGCGGACGGCGCCAGAGTGCTGCCCACGTTCGACTGGGATGGCCGGGTGACGGTGCGCCTCTCGATAAACGAGGTGGCGCAGATGCTCGAGGTGTTCCGCGGATATCACGAGAACATCTCGGACGGCAGGGGGCTGTTCCACAAGACCGCGAAGGCGAACACGGTGATAACGCTCGAGCACAGGCTCGAGCCCTCGCCGGGGTATCTGCTCGCCCTCTCGCGCAAGGCCGCGGACGGCGAGCTCCGCAGGATGGCGATCCTGCTGTCCATGACGGAGGCCGTCGTCCTGAGCGAGGCGCTCGCGTCAAGCATGGTCTACATGGCGTTCGGCGTGCCGAGCGTCGTCGAGCGGGAGCGGAGGCCCCAGCAGGGGAAGGCGGAGGGCGAGGCCGCGGCCGCGCCGGCGCTCAAGGAAGTCGCATGAGGCCGGGCGTCGAGAGCTCTTCGCCCATCACGGAGCGGCACGTGCAGGCGATCTGGTACGATCCGGCCCTGCGCCCCGCGCCGCTCCGCACCGTCCGCGGCGGGGATCTGGTCGTCAGGGATCCGGGCGTCTGGAACCTGGAGGCCGGGCCGGACTTCCGCCGCGCGGTGCTGGAGCTGGGGCGCGAGCGCGTCGTGGTCGAGGGGGACGTGGAGATACATCTCCGCCCTTCGGACTGGGTCGCGCATGGGCACGGCTCCGACCCTGCGTACTCCGGCGTCGTCGCCCATGTCACGTGGTATGGCGGCGCGCCTCCGGGCAGCCTGCCGGCCGGATGCGTCTCCGTGTGCCTCGGAGGGGCGATGGCGCGGCGGAGCGACTTCTCGCCGGACGAGATAGACGTCACCGCCTACCCGTACGCGAAGCTGCCGACGACTCCGCGCCCGTGCGAGCGCCGTTTCGCCGGGGACATGGGCCGATGCCTCGAGATCCTGCGCGAGGCGGGGAGGTGCCGCATACGGGCGAAGGCCCGCAGGCTCGTGTCCCGCATCATGCGGAGCGGGGACGCGGAGCAGGTCTTCTACGAGGAGCTGTTCAACGCCTTCGGCTACGCCAAGAACTCCGAGCCCTTCCGGGCGCTGGCGGAGAGGCTTCCGCTGAACGACCTGCCGCGAACGGAGACTGCGGCCTTCGAGGCGCTTCGCTGCGTGGCCGAGCTGGACGTCGCGGCCGACCATCGGTGGCACCGCGCGAACGTGCGCCCGTGCAACGCGCCGGAGAGGCGCATGGCGGACGCCGCCGCGATCTTCACCGGCGGGAAGCCGCGCCATCTCGGCGCCGGGGCGTTCGCCGCGATCCTGTCCAACGTGATCGTGCCGTACGCGCTTGCGCGCGGCAGGATAGACGACGTGCCGCCCTGGCTCCCGCCCGAGTGCACGAACGGCGTGATGCGCCTTGCGGCGCACCGTCTGCTCGGGCGGGACCACAATCCCGCGCTGTACTCCGGGAACGGGGTGCTGCAGCAGGGCCTGCTTCACATATATCGTGTCTACTGCCTCGCGGCGCACCCCGGATGCGACGCCTGCCGCCTCGTGGCGGCGTTCGGGGCCGAGAGTCGTCCGGGCGCGGAGAAGGAGGTGTGCAATGGGTAACAACAAGCCGAGGCTCGCAAAATGCTATTCCGGATCGGTGTCCGGAGTCCGCGCGAGGACCGTGGAGATCGAGGTGTGCGCGTCCAGCGGCCCGCCGCAGTTCGCGATAGTGGGCCTGCCGGACACCGCGGTGAAGGAGGCGAAGGACCGCGTCTCCACGGCGGTGTCCAACTCGGGGTTCAAGCGCCCGGAGGCGAACATCACCGTGAACCTTGCGCCGGCGGACGTGCGGAAGGAGGGGCCGATATACGACCTCCCGATCGCGGTGTGCCTCCTCGCGGCGGCCGGCAAGCTGTCGTGCGGGGACCTCTCGGAGTGGGGGCTTGTGGGGGAGCTCGCCCTCTCCGGCGAGGTCCGCCGCGTGCGTGGCGTGCTGCCCATCGTGATGGAGATGCGCAGGATCGGGAAGCGCGGGGTGCTGGTCCCGGTGGGGAACGCCGAGGAGGCCGCGGTGGTCGACGGGGTCTCCGTCTATCCGGTCAGGACGCTCCGCGAGGCGGTGGAGTTCCTGGAGGGGAACGTGGACATCCGGCCGGTGTTCGCCGACCTCTCCCGCCTCGTGCTCGCGGCGCGCGACACCGGCGACGACTTCATCGACGTGAAGGGGCAGGACTTCGCGAAGCAGGCCATCGAGGCCGCGGTCGCCGGGGGGCACAACATGATGATGATAGGCACCCCGGGCTGCGGCAAGACGATGCTCGCGAAGCGCATTCCGTCCATCCTCCCGCCGCTGACCGTGGAGGAGGCCCTTGAGGTCACGAGGATCCATTCCGTGGCCGGGATGCTGAAGCCGGGCGAGCCGCTCGTGCTGCACCGCCCTTTCCGCTCGCCGCACCATACCGCCTCCACCGCCGGGCTGCTCGGCGGCGGGGCGCACCCGCAGCCGGGCGAGGTGTCGCTCGCTCACCGCGGCGTGCTGTTCCTCGACGAGATGCCGGAGTTCAGCAGGAACGCGCTGGAGGTGCTGCGCCAGCCGCTCGAGGACGGGCGGGTCACGATCTCGCGCGTTGCGGGGACGTGCGACTACCCGAGCAGGTTCATGCTCGTGGCGGCGATGAACCCGTGCCCGTGCGGATATCTTGGGGACGAGCGCCACGTGTGCAGATGCTCGCGCAGCAAGAGGGTCGAGTACAGGAACCGGGTCTCCGGGCCGCTCCTCGACAGGATCGACATACAGATCGAGGTGTCCCCGGTCTCGTACGACATGCTCTCGCAGCTGCCGTCAGGAGAGCCGTCCTCCAAGATACGGGAGCGCGTGATGGCCGCCCGCGACATCCAGTCCCGCAGGTTTGCGGACGACCCCGACGTGTTCTGCAACGCCGACATGCGCCCGAGGGACGTGGCGCGGTACTGCCGCCTCGACGCGAAGGCGCAGGCCGCCCTGCGCGAGAGGCTGCAGGCGCTCGACCTTTCCGCGCGGGCGTACGACAGGGTCCTCAAGGTGGCGAGGACGGTGGCCGACCTGCGCGGGGCGGAGGCCGTGGGGGACGAGGACGTCAATCAGGCGGCCCGGTGGCGCGCCCTCGACAGGAACTACTGGAATTAGGCGGCGGACGGGGGGAGGAGGATGTCGGGGCTGTCGGCAGTTTCCATCGCGCTCTCGCTCGTGCTTGGCGAGGGCCTCGGATTCGGGATGCACCGCCTGTCGGAGATGTGGCCGTGGGCGGGTCTCTGCGCCATCCTGCTCGCCCTCGTGTGGTTCGGCTGGGGTCTGTCGGGCCTGCGCTGGCCCGTGGCGGCGCTCGTCGGGGTCGCGCTCGCATGGCGGTGCGAGACGCTTCGCGCGGGGATCGACGAGAGGTCCCGCGCTCCGGCGGCCGATGGCCGCGCGCCGTCCTACGACCTTGCCGTGGAGGGGCGCGTATCCACCTGGCAGCGGCGCTCGGGCGGCGGCAGGATGGCCACTTTCTCCTCCACGGCGGACGGCGTGCCGGTGCGCGTCGTGGCGCGCCTCGGCGCCGGCGCCGCCGTCCCGAAGCCGGGCGAGCGCTGGCGCTGCGGAGGCTGGATGTCGCTACGGCGGGATGCCCACAGCCGGTATGCGTGCCGCACGCTGTGGGTGCTGGACGGCGACCGCATGGAGAGGCTTTCTCCGGCGGCGGGGCCGTCGGCCCGGTCCGCATACCGCTCGGCTTCCGACCGGATGGCGGATCTGGGGGAGACGGGGCTTGGGTGGAGGCGGGAGCTCGCGTCCACGAACATGGCGATGCTCCTGGGGCGCCGGGGAGGGCTGGCCGTCGAAAAGCAGGCGGCGTTCGCGGCGGCGGGGACGATGCACGTGTTCGCCATATCCGGCCTGCACGTGATGCTCGTGGCGAGCGCGCTCGGGAGCCTCCTGAAGAAGGCCGGCCTCTCGTCCGAGATGCAGGCGGCCCTGTGCATCCCCATGGTCTCGGCGTACGTGATGCTCACCGGGGCGAGGCCGAGCGCGATCCGGGCGGCGCTGATGGTGTCCCTCTATCTCGGGGCGCGCCTTTTCGGGCGGAGGCCCGATTCGCTCACGGCCCTGGGCGTAACCGGAATCGCCGTATATGCCGCCTCTCCTTCGATGGTGTTCGACGCTGGATGCGGGCTCTCGTTCGCGGTGATGCTCGGGATCCTGCTCTGGATACGCTGGTCGTCGCGCTTCGCCCTGCCGTTCGGGGGCGTGTTCGAGTGGGCGGCGGCGGAGCGGTCGATCGGCGCGGAGGGGCGCCTGTCCTCCGCGCTCTGCCTCTGCCGGTGGCGCGTGATGTGGGTGCTTGGGATGCTCGGGGTGTCGCTTGCGTCCTGGATAGCCAGCACCCCGATATCCGCCAGGGTGTTCGGGAGGATCTCGATGGGCGGGCTGGTCGCGAACATCGCCGTTGTGCCCCTCGCGGTGATGGCGGTGCATTTCAGCGCGATGGGGGTCGCGCTGTCGGTGGTGGCGAGGCCGCTGGGCGCCATGTTCAACAACCTTGCGGCGGCGTGCACGCGGATGATGGAGTGGGTGTCGGAGTCGATCGCGGGGTGCCCGGGAGCGTCGTTCGAGACGCTTTCGTGGAGCTGGCCCGAATGCGCCGTGTGGTACGCCGCGTGGCTCGCGCTCTTCGCCGTCCTCGCCCGGAACCTTCGTCCGCGCGAGCGGACCCAAGCGGCCGAGTGGCGGCGTTGACGCACAACTCCGTTTCTTTGAGGGGCGAAATATGGTATCATTCGCGGACAACGGGATACAGAAAGGAAAGATGATGAGCGAGAAGAAAAAGTGTGGCGTTTTCTGCAGAATGGTCAGGATTGCGCTGTGGTGCGCGCTTGGCGCGGTTGTTGTGGTGCTGCTTGCCGTCGCGGCCACGCCGCTGTGGGTCGGCCCGGTCGTCACCGGCCTGGCCGGCAAGGTGGTCCCGCAGTTCACCGGCACCGGGTTCGCGATGGAGCGGTGCTGCGTGAATCCGTGGACCGGCACGGTGCGCATCGGCGGCGTGTGCCTGTCGAACCCGGAGGGCTTCGGCTCCGCGCCCGCGCTGTCTGTCAAGTCGTTCTCGCTTGACGTCGCCATATTCGAGATCCTCGACAACAGGCTCCACGTAAGGGACCTGGTTGTGGAGGATGCGTTTGCGAGCTACTACTCGCACGGCGGCACGAACAACATGGAGGTGATCCTCGCGAATGTCAACAGGGCGCTCGGCCCCGGCAAGCCCGAGGAGAAGAAGGCCGAGGAGCCAGAGCAGAAGTCCGAGATGAAGGTGCTTGTCGACCATGTCCGCATTTCCGGGACGAAGGTCAAGCTCATGGAGAGCGACGCCATTCCGCCGCTTCCCTTCATCGACATCGAGATGAGGGACATCGGCAAGGAGTCCGGCGGCGCGACGTTCGCCGAGGTCGGCAAGGCGTTCACGGATGCGTTCGCGAAGGGCCTGTCGTCGGTGGGCAGCGGGATCGGGGCGCTTGGCGGCGCGCTCGGCTCCGGCATCAAGGATGCGTCCTCCGCGCTCGGCGACACGGCGACCTCGGCGGCGGGCGGCGCAAAGGCCGCGTCGGACGCGGTTGAAGGGGCGGTCTCGGGCGGGAAGGCCGCCGCGGAGGCGGTCGGCGACGCGACGAAGAAGACGACCGAGAGCGTGAAGGGCTTCTTCAAGTCCCTCGGCAAGTAGGCGCGGCGGGCATTGGCGGAATGGATCACCTGATCGGCATAGGCGGAGTCGGCATGAGCGCGCTTGCCCATGCGCTCGTGTGCGCCGGGCGTTCGGTGTCCGGCGCCGACCGCCTCGTGTCCTCCGTCACTCCGGGCGGCCCGGTGCCGGCGTCGCTCCGCCGTCTCGCGGCGCTCGGCGTCCGGGTGTATCCGGACGACGGCAGCGGAGTCGACTCCTCGGTCGAGAGGGTGGTGGTCTCCTCTGCGATAGAGCCGCGGAATCCGGGCCTGGTGCGCGCGAAGGAGCTGGGCATACCCGTCGTCCATCGCGCCGAGGCCCTGGCGGAGGCGCTCTCCCCGTACAGGCTTGTCGCGGTCGCGGGCACGTGCGGGAAGTCCACTGTGACCGCGATGCTCTCGGCCGTGCTTGCGGACTGCGGCTTCGATCCGTTCTGCGTGAACGGGGCGGCGGTGGTCGGATGGGATGGCTCGGTCAGGCCCGGGAAGGGCGAGTACGCCGTCGCGGAGGTGGACGAGTCCGACAGGTCGCTCACGGCGTTCCGCCCCTACGCGGCGGTGGTGACGAACTCGAGCGCCGACCACTATCCGAAGGACGAGATGGACGCGGTGTTCGACGCCTTCGTCGCAGGCGTGCCCGGCCCCGTGGTGGACGGGCGGAAGGCGGCGCCCGAGGCGGACTGCTCGATGCCCGGCCGCCACAACAGGCTGAACGCGGGGCTCGCGCTGTCGATGGCGATTGCGCTGGGAGCCGACGAGGCGAAGGCCCGCGAGTCCCTTCTCCGCTTCGGGGGCGTGGAGCGGCGCATGCAGCTCGTCGGCGAGTGCGGAGGCGCGGAGGTCTACGACGACTACGCCCACAACCCCGAGAAGCTTCACGCAATGCTCCTGACGCTGCAGGAGCGGCACCAGAAGGGAGTCGCGGTGGTGTGGCGGCCGCATGGGTACGGGCCGCTCCGCAAGATGCTCGCCCCCCTCGCGGAGATGTTCGGCTCGCAGCTGCGCGAGCAGGACAGGCTCATCGTGCTGCCGGTGTACGACGCCGGCGGCACGGCGGATCGGAGCGTGCAGGGCGATTCGCTCGCCGCGGCGGTGCGCGGATCTCTGTACTTGGAAAACCCCGAGGAGGCCGTGCGGCTTCTGAGGGCGCAGGCGCCGGCGTTTGGCGCAATGGTCATTGCGGGGGCGCGCGATCCCGGCCTTACGGTGATGGCGCGCCGCCTTGCAGGAAAGGAGTAGTCGGATGATGAGGATGCTGATGGTCGCCATGGTGGCGGCAATGTCGCTGTTCGCGCAGGGCGAGGAGGGCAAGGAGAAGAAGAAGATGCCGTCGTCGATGAAGTCGTTCACTTCCCTCGCCGCCGCGAGGAAGGAGGCCGAGAAGTACGAGGCCCCGATCTTCGTCGCCGTGGTCGCGAAGGGCTCGCCGATGGAGTCCGCCATGAAGAAGGTCATGGCGAACAAGTTCTTCAAGGAGCTCGCCACGAAGGGCTTCTTCGTGTACACGATGCGCCTTGAGCTGAGCAAGAAGGAGAAGGAGGCCGACGGCCGCACTCCCAAGCCGATGTACGAGAAGCTCTCGGCCGACGAGAGGACGCTCCTGGACGTGATTGCTCCTCCCGACCTGGTGATGGTGCGCAGGCTTCCGCTCTTCGGGATGGTGTCCCCCGACGCCGCCAAGGCGCTCATCAAGCCGGTGGACATGCCGAAGTTCAAGGGCGATGCGGAGACGAAGTACTACGGGCAGTATCTGCAGGACCTCCAGTCCGCCGCGATGGCGTACGGCATAGAGATCGACATGTCCAAGGAGATGCGCAAGTACATCGAGAACCCTCCGGTCGAGAAGAAGAAGAAAAAGAGGTGAGATGATGGGCGTTGGGCTTGCATATCCGGCGTGCCGCCTTGTCTCCGGAGACGCGGCGTCGTTCTCCGCCGCGCTCGCCCGCTTCGCGGCGATCCCGGTGGACGATGCGCGGCCGTCGGCGGCGTCCGGGTGGAGCGACAGGCGCACGACGCTCGCCGGCGAGGCGAGCGTCTCGGGCGTCGGCACCTTCCGAGGAAGCGAGAAGCGCACGATAACGTTCGCCCCGTCGTCTCGGCCGGGGTGGTGGATCCGGCGCACGGACCTCCCCGAGCAGCTCGACACCGCAGTGCACATCGCGAATCTCTGGACGAGCGCCCGCAACCTCGTGCTCCGCAGCGGCTCGCCGCACAACTATCTCCGGATGGTCGAGCACATCGTCGCGCTCAAGGCGGGCCTTGGGCTGGACAACGTGGTGATCAAGACGAACTCTGGGGACCCGCCGCTCTTCGACGACTCGTCGCTCCCCCTCGTGGAGGCGATAGACCGGGCGGGGATCGTGCCCCTTGAGGAGGAGGCGACGTACGTCACGGTGAAGGAGCCGCTCGCGTTCGCGGGGCCGCGCGGCGACTTCCTGATGTTCATCCCGGACGACGGCTCCCGTCGGCTGAGGCTGGACGTGGGGATAAGCTGGCGCACGGTGATCGGCGACCAGCGGATCACGTTCGACGCCACGCCCGAGACGTTCCGCTACGGCTCGTACGCCCGCACGAACGCCACCCACAGGCAGTATCAGCTCGCAAAGACCATAGGATGGCTCTTCGCGGACACGCGCCACCTCGGATACGACCGGAACAACATCCTCATCCACGGCAGGAAGCGCTGGTACGGCGAGCCGCGCTTCAGGCTCGAGGGGACCGGCAGGTTCCTCGAGCCGGTGTGGCATCGCGCGGTGCTCGACCTCATGGCGGCGCTCGCGCTTACCGGGGCGGACCGCTTCGTCGGTACGGTCGTGTCCTTCAGGGCCGGGCATACGCAGGACTGCGACGCGGTGAGGCGCCTCTACCGCGACGGGCTGCTGGCGGACGCCTGACGGCCGGGCGAGGAATGGAGGATGGATGACGGCGATCGTCGACTATAGGGCAGGAAACCTCACGAGCGTGAAGCTCGCGTTTGACGCGCTTGGGGCGGAGACGGTGATATCCTCCGACCCGTCCGTGATACGCTCTGCGGAGCGGGTCGTGTTCCCGGGCGTCGGCGCGGCGGCGAGCGCCATGGCGAACCTACGCGAGCTTGGCCTGGTGGACGTTGTGCGCGAGGCGGCGTCTTCGGGCAGGCCGTTCATAGGCATCTGCCTCGGCATGCAGATCCTCTTCGACCGGTCTGAGGAGGATGGCGGCGTGGACCTCCTTGGGGTGCTGCCGGGCCAGGTGCGCAGGTTCCCGGACGTAGCGGGGTTCAAGGTCCCGGAGATGGGCTGGAACGACGTGCGGACGGACGGGACCGAGCGCTTCCTGAGGTCCGGGGACGAATTCTACTTCGTCCATTCGTACTATGCGGAGATCAATCCCTGCACCGTGGGGCGCACGTCCTACGCCGGGGTGGAGTTCACCTCGGCCGTGCGCAGGGGGAGGCTCTTCGCGACGCAGTTCCATCCCGAGAAGTCCGGCCGGGTGGGGCTTGGGCTCCTCAGGTCGTTCCTCGAGACGGCGTGACGGATTGGAGATGCGCTGGCGCGCGGGCGACAGGCGAAGATGAGGTTTCGGAGGATGCAGAGATGCTTGCCAAGAGAGTGATTCCGTGTCTGGACGTGCGCAACGGGCGCGTCACCAAGGGCGTGAAGTTCAAGAACAACGTCGATCTCGGGGACCCCGTGGAGATGGCGGTGAGGTACTCCGATGGCGGCGCGGACGAGCTTGTCTTCTACGACATCACGGCGTCGGCGGAGAGGCGGCCGATAGACATCGGCATGGTCGGCGCGGTGGCGAAGGCGGTGCGGATCCCGTTTGCCGTCGGCGGGGGGATATCGTCCCTGCCCGACATGGAGCGCGTGATCCTCGCAGGCGCGGAGAAGGTCTCGGTGAACTCCCTGGCGGTGCGCACCCCGTCCATCATATCGGACGGCGCGAAGGCGTTCGGGCGGCAGTGCATCGTGCTCGGGATGGATCCCGTGAGGAGCTCGAACCCGAACTGCCCGAGCGGCTACGAGGTGACGACGCGGGGCTTCCGCGAGTTCACGGGGATGGACGCCGTGGAGTGGGCCAGGCGGGCCGTGGATCTCGGCGCCGGGGAGGTCGTTGTGAACTCCGTCGACGCGGATGGCACGCGCGCCGGGTTCGAGCTCGTCGTCACGCGCCTCATTGCGGAGGCCGTGGGCGTGCCGGTGGTGGCCTCCGGCGGCGCGGGGCGGCCGGAGCATCTCGTGACCGTGTTCGAGGAGGCCCGTGCGGACGCCGCGATAGTCGCGGGCATGATACATTCGGGGGAGTACACGATAGCGCAGATAAAGGAAGCGATGGCCCGGGCGCGCGTGCCCGTGCGGATGAGCTGGTGACTTCAAGGGAAAGGAAAACAGAAATGACGAACGAAGTTGGTGTTGCGGCCGCTGGCGCCGCAGGCGTGAACGAGGCTCTGGTCAGGGGGCTGAACGATCAGCTCGCGTACGGGCAGGGCCTCTGGGAGCAGGTGCTGTCGTGGGTCTCCGAGCGCGGCGTGGAGTTCCTGATGAACGTGGTCGCCGCGGCGCTGATACTGCTGGCCGGGATGGTCGCGATCCGGCTTGTCAAGGGGGCCGCCGCCGCCGCGCTCTCGCGGGTGAGCAAGATGAGCAAGCTCCTCTCCGACTTCCTCGTGAGCGTTGTCGGCAAGACGTGCTGGGCGGTGCTCGCGCTCGTGGTGATGCAGCGGCTCGGGATAAACGTGGGGCCGCTCATCGCCGGGCTCGGCGTCACCGGCTTCATCGTGGGCTTCGCGTTCCAGGAGACGCTCGGCTCGTTCGCCGCCGGGATGATGATAGCGCTCAACCAGCCGTTCAAGGTCGGAGACTACGTGGTCGCCGGGGGCACCGAGGGGTCGGTGTGCGAGCTGAACATGATGGCGACCGTGTTCATCACTCCGGACAACAAGAAGGTCATTGTCCCGAACAAGGTAGTGTGGGGCAGCTCGATCACGAACTTCAGCGCGCTCGGCAAGCGTCGCGTGGACGCGACCGTGAGGGTCGGATACGGCGTCGACCTCGCCAAGGCCAGGGCGATCGCCCTTGAGACGCTCAAGAGGGTACCGGGAGTCCTCGCCGATCCGCAGCCCGCCGTGTCCATCGCCTCGCTGAACGAATCCTGCGTGGTGATCAACCTGTTCCCCTGGGCGTCCTGCGCCGACTACTGGGGCGTGTACTCCGCCTCCCGCGAGGAGGTCAAGAAGGCGTTCGAGGCGAACGGGATCGCGATTCCGTTCCCGCAGGTGGACGTGCACATGGTCGGGCCGGTTGCGGCAGGCAATGCACATGTGCTATAATTTGCCGCGTTTCCGCTTGGGAGCGGAAGCAGGAAGCAACGAAAACATCAACGAGAGGTGAGGTATCGCTACATTCACTCGCGTCAATTACAAGATCCGCGTGCCCTCGGTGCGCGTTCTTGACGCAAATGGCCAGATGCTCGGCGTAATGCCGACGAACCAGGCTCAGCGCATGGCGGAAAGCCAGGGGCTCGATCTGGTTGAGATAACTCCGAATGCGCAGCCGCCGGTCTGCAAGATAATGGACTACGGCAAGTTCCGCTATGAGGAGTCGATTAGGGCGAAGCAGCAGCGCAAGGCGCAGAAGACCACCCAGGTGAAGGAGGTCAAGTTCCATCCCGGGACGGACGTCGGCGACCTGAGGCACAAGCTTCGCCAGATCCGCGAGTTCCTCGGCGAAGGCAACAAGGTCCGCCTCTCCCTCCAGTTCCGCGGCCGGGAGAACGCCCACCGCGACATCGGCGAGGACAAGATCTCCGAGGTGCTGGAGATGCTCAAGGACGAGTGCACGGTGGAGAGCGCCCCGCGCACCGATGGGCGCGTGCACAGCTGCCTCATCGGGCCGCCGCGCTCGAAGAAAGCCTCGTCCAAGCCGGTGATAGAGGTGAGCCGCGCCCCCGGCGCGGCGCAGCCCGAGCCGCCGCCGAACGGCATACACATCAAAATCGGCTGATGCCGTGCGCCCCCTCGGCATGCGGGGGAGCGCGCATTGCCGGCGGATTCATCGACGGAGCGTCGGATGAGAGTCGGTTTCGGATATGATTCGCATAGGTTCGCGACGGACGGCGCCGCGGAGGACGGCGCCGTCCAGAGACTGGGGGGCGTCCCGATACGCGGATGCCCGAGGCTCGTCGGGCATTCGGACGCGGACGTGCTGATCCACGCGATAGTCGATGCGCTGCTTGGGGCCGCCGCCCTGGGCGACATAGGCTCGCACTTCCCGGATTCCGATCCGCGCTGGCGCGGCGCGGACTCCGCGGCCATGCTGCGCTCGGTGGTCCGGGAGGTCGGCGACGCCGGGTACGACGTGGGCAACGTCGATGCCACGGTGATATGCGAGCGCCCCAGGCTCCGCCCACTTGCCGATGAGATCAGGTCCCGTCTCGCCGAATGCCTGGGCGTGCCCCCGTCCCGCGTCTCCGTGAAGGGCAAGACGAACGAGGGGATGGACGCCGTGGGCGCCGGCCTGGGGATCGAGGTGCATGCGGTGGCCCTGCTCGTGCCGCGCAATGGATGACGCGATGGACGCCGCCCTGCTCATACCCTCCTACGAGCCCAAGGCGGATCTCGTGGACTATGTTGCCCGACTGCACGATGGATTCGGATTTCGCCGGGTCGTCGTGGTGGACGACGGGTCTGGCCCGGCGTACGTGCGGACGTTCGACGCGATCGCCGCCATCCCCGGATGCACGGTGCTGCGCCACGAGGTGAACCGCGGAAAGGGCGCGGCGCTGAAGACGGGACTTGCGTTCATCGCCTCCTCCATCCCGGAGGCGCAGGGCGTGGTGACCGCGGATTCGGATGGCCAGCATGACGCCGCCGACTGCCGGCGCCTCGCCGAGGCGCTTGCCGCGCGCCCGGAGCGGATCCATCTCGGGAGCCGAGACTTCTCGCACCGTTCCGTGCCCTTCCTCTCGTGGTGGGGAAACCGCTGGGCCTCCGCCGCGTTCTGGCTGGTGCACGGGAGGTGGCTGCCGGACACGCAGACCGGGCTCAGGGCGTTCCCGTCCTCGATGATTCCGTTCCTTCTCGACGTGGAGGGAGACAGGTTCGAATACGAGATGGGAGCGCTGATCGCCGCCGCAAGGAGCGGGATCCAGTTCGGCATCGTGCCCATCCGGACGATCTACGAGAACGGCAACGCCGGCACCCACTTCCGCCCGCTGGCGGACACGCTCCTGATAAACCGGCTTGTCTTTGCGGACTTCCTCCGCTTCGCCGGGGTGTCGATGGCGTCGTTCGTCCTCGACCAGCTCCTGGCCTGGGCGTTTGCCGCCGGGCTGTGCGCGTGCCGCGTGGAGCGGCATGGGGTGATATGGGCGAGCGGCCTGGCGGCCCGGCTGCTCAGCTCCGCGTTTAACTATTCCGTGAATCGGGCGTACGTGTTCCGCAGCACCGGCCCGATTGCGCCCTCCGCCTGGAAGTATGCGCTCCTCTGCCTCGCGGTGATCCTGCTGAGCAACGCGGGCGTGTCGCTGCTGTCCATGGCCGGCGCGCCGCGCGGGATGGCGAAGCTCCTCTGCGACGTCGCGCTGTGCCTGGCGGGCTATCGCGTGCAGGCGAGATGCGTCTTCGGGCCGGGCGAATGCGCCCGGAGTGGCGTCAGCCGCGGATGAGCACGCGCCGGCCCTCCACGCGGAGACGCCCCGCCGCGAGATGCCGCAGGGCCTCCGGATAGGCCACATGCTCCTGCACCTGGATGCGCGCGTGCAGCGTCTCGGGGGTGTCGTCCTCCAGCACCGGCACGCACTTCTGGACGATGATGGGCCCCGAGTCGGTGCCTGCGTCCACGAAATGCACCGTCACGCCGGCGACCTTGCACCCGTAGTCGAGCGCCTGCTTCCAGCTGTGCACGCCGGGGAACGCCGGCAGCAGGGCCGGGTGGATGTTGAGCACCCGCATCGGGAACGCCGCCAGCAGACCCGGCTTCACGATCCTCATGAAGCCGGCGAGGACAACGGTGTCGCACCCGGCCTCCTTGAGGAGCCGGATGCACTCGTCCTCCGCCCGGCCCTCGAGCTTCGTCCTCCAGGGGGAGCAGTCGAGATGCCTGCACGGGATTCCGTGCCGCCTTGCCCGGTCGAGTATTCCCGCGCCGTCCACGTCGGCGAGCACGAGACACACTTCGGCGTCGAGCTCGCCCCTGCCGATGGCGTCCACGATGGACTGCATGTTGGATCCAGATCCCGATCCGAGGATTCCGAGCTTCAGAGTTCCCATGCCGACCCTCCTTCTCCGATTGGCGCGGCGCGCCGCGTCAGACCCTGCGCTCCGCGCGCTTCGCCTCGTCCCAGAGGGCGTCCATCTCCGCGAGGGACATGTCCTTGAGATCGCGCCCCTGCGCCTTGGCCCCGGCCTCGACCGCGCGGAAGCGCCGCGAGAACTTGCGGGTGGCGTTGTCGAGGGCGGACTCCGCGTCCGCCTTCAGGTGCCGAGCCAGGTTCGCCACGGCGAAGGCGAGGTCGCCGAGCTCCTCCTTGACGTCCATGTCGAGCGAGGTGTCCCTGGACGCCGCTATGGCGGCCTCGAGCTCGCCGAGCTCCTCGCGGATCTTCTCGATGGGCCCCTTCGCGTCCTTCCAGTCGAAGCCCACGCGCGCGGCCTTCTCCTGCGTCCGCTGGGCCTTGAGCATGGCGGGGAGGTCGTCCGGCACGCCGTCCAGCGCCGAATGCCTGGACTCCTTCCTGTGCTCCTGCTGCTTTATCTGCTCCCAGTTCCGAAGCACGGCGGCGGGGTCCTTCGCCACGGCATCGCCGAATACGTGCGGATGCCTGCGCACAAGCTTGTCGGAGATCGCGTTCGCCACGTCGTCGAAGGAGAACGACTTCTGCTCCTCCGCCATCACGCACTGGAACATCACCTGCAGGAGCACGTCTCCGAGCTCCTCGATGTGGTTGGCGCGGTCCTCCGGGCGGCTCATCGCCGAGAGAAGCTCGTACGCCTCCTCGAGCACGCAGGGCTTGAGGGTCTCCAGGGTCTGCACCCGATCCCAGGGGCATCCCGTCTCCGGGTCGCGGAGACGGGTCATGATGTCGTGCAGGCGCTCTATGCCGGACATCAGGATACCTTCAGCATCTTCAGCACGGTTGCCGCCGCGCCCTTGTCGAGGACCGTGACCACGTCGTCCGCGCCGCCGAAGTCCTGCCACGCGACGTGGTCGTTCACGACCCCGAGGGCGCTCATCCCGGCGACGAGCGCGGCCTTCACGCCGAAGCCCGAGCCGGTCACGGCGACCGTGAGCATCTCGTGGAGGGCGTTCTGGCGGCACGCGCGCTTCCACACGTCCCACTTGCAGCTGCCGTAGGTCGTGGACGTCTCGGTGAACACGGAGACGCGGTCGTCGCCGATGGCGGCGGCGAGAGCCGCGGCGTCGCCGTGCGTCGCGACGGCCACCTTCACGCCCTTGTCGAGCAGCGCGCCCAGAAACGCCTTGAACGCGGGCGTGACCGCCTTCGGCGCCTTGGCGGAGACCTCGGCGTTGAACGCCGCGCCCAGCTCGCGCGCCATCGCGGCCGCGTCGGCCTTGCACTCGAGCTTGTCGAACAGCTCTATGAGGCCGCCCTGATAGTTGCCTCCCGCGAGGTGCGCCGCCTCGAGGCGGGCGTCGAGCTCCACGCCCGCGCCCTTGAGAAGTTTCTTTGCGGCGGCGAAGAGGATCTCCGCGCCATCAAGCGCCGTGAAGTCGAACTCGACGATCGCGCCTTTTGTGACAATTGCCATCTTGTGCTCCTTGGTTTATTTCTTGATTGTCCGCGTCTTGCGCATGCGAGGCTGGCCGATTTCGCGCAGCATCTTGCGGAAGCGGCTGTTGCGCACGTTGAAGGGCTTCCCGCCGCGGATGCGCGTGAACTCGCACGCCTTCAGCGCATTCGAGTCGTCCTCGTCCTTGCCAACCACGCCCCCCACGCCCTTCATCGCGGAGTCGACCGCCAGGACGCAGCACTTGCGGATCAGGTCGAGGTCCTTCTTGCACGGCGCCGCCGACCTGGCGAAGTATCCGCTCTTGAACACCTGCGTCTTCTCCGCGCCGAGCATTTCGCCGAAGCGCTTCGCGAAGTACTGCCCCACGTTCACCTTGTCGAGGCGCGGATGCCCGAAGGCGTCGACCGGCACGTCCTCGCCGCGGCGCTGCATCTCCCTGATGATCTCCTTTACGCAGGCGCCCTCAGAGACGAAGACGTTCACGTGGCCGAGCCTGTCCATCACGTCCCTGAGGCGCCGGCCTTCGGCCGCGAAGTCGATCTTCGCCTCCGGCACGTACACGGCGTTGACGTCCAGTCCCTCCTTGGACCAGCCGAACGACGGGACGAGGTTCGCCTTCTTCGACCTGAGCATGCGCCGATAGTAGATGGCCGTGAACGCCGTGAGCCAGCCGCAGTTGCGCCCCATCACCTCGTGGATCACGAGCGATCTCGGGGAGGCGCTGTCCTCCTTGACGACGTTCCAGAAGTACCTTGCGCCCTCTTCGGCGGCGGTGTACGCGCCGAGGGACTGCTTGATGGGGTATACGTCGTTGTCCACCGTCTTCGGGAGTCCCACGACGGTGAGGCAGTAGCCGTTCTTCGCGAGGTACGCGGCGAGGTCGGCGGCCGTGGTGTTCGTGTCGTCTCCGCCAATCGTGTGAAGCACGTCCACGCCGTCCTTCACGAGCTGGTCCGCCGCGACCTTGAGGGGGTCCTCGCCTTCGCGCACCAGGCCGCGCGTGACGCAGTCCTTCACGTTCGTGAGCTTCACCCGGCTGTTGCCGATCGGGCTGCCGCCGTGCTTCGTGAGCTTGAGGGCGTTCTTGCGCACCTCGTCCGTGACCTTGATCGAGTTGCCCTTGAGGAGTCCCATGTACCCGTCGAGGTAGCCGATCAGCTCGACTTCCGGGGCCTTCTTCGTGTACTCGTCTATCAGAAACCCTATCGAGCTGGAGAGGCACGGCGCCAGTCCTCCGGCAGTCAGGAACGCAACTCTCTTCACCTTCTTTTCCATCTTACTTCAGACCTTTCATGACATTTGCAACCTCTATCGCCGCCTGCATCGCCGAGAAACCCTTGTTCCCCTGCTTCGTGCCGCAGCGTTCGATCGCCTGCTCCAAGTTCTCGGCGCTCACAACGCCGTCCGCCACCGGCACGCCCGTGCCGAGGGAAATCTCCGTGAACGCCCGTGCCGTCGTCTCGTTTATCAGGGATGCGTGCGGGGTCGAGCCCTGCACGACCGCGCCAAGCGCGACCACCGCGTCAACCCCGCCGGCTTCGGCGACCTTCTTGGCCACCAGAGGCAGCTCGTACGCCCCGGGCGCCCGCACGAGCGTGAGGGACGCCTCGTCGCCGCCGTGGCGCACAAAGGCGTCGACCGCGCCCTTTATCAGCTGCTCGACAAGAAAGGAGTTGAATCGGCTCGCGACAAGCGCGACTTTCAGCCCTTTCGCATCCAAATTGCCAGATATTTCCTTCACTGCTCTTCTCTCCTTGCGCTTCTTTCACAAAAAAGCCGAGCAATTGTATCATAATTGGCCATTGGTGTCAAAAAGCGACGAAAAGCACAGGCTTATCCCGATTTCCTTGGGATAATTTATCCCGATTTCTTACGAAACACCTGTAAACACTGAGCGAAAAATATGGATAATGTCGCAAAGTTGGGTAAGCGTAGGCTGCCCATAAAGAAGGCATAGGCGTTTCGTTTGCTTATGGTGGTCAATGCCTTGTTCTCCCTGCGGGGCTACTACGGAATACGCAGAAGTCTACGGAAGCAAAAG
>CAVERN010000020.1:0-2225 GCA_963618095.1 bacterium
CCGTTGAGGATCGTGACTTGCGGTTCAAGGTCTGGATCGACGAGCACGAGGTCGGCGCGCTGGCCGACGCGTATCTCGCCGCGGTCCGCGATTCCGAGCGAGCGAAGCTGGTTGTAGCCGAGCGCCTTCACCGCCTCTTCGAGCGGCAGCCCCGAGGCGCGGACCCAGCGGCGCGCGCACTGCGGATAGAGCGCGACCGAGCCGGCCACGTTCGAGACGACGGCCTTCGGGTCGAACGGCACGTCCGCGAGCGTCGCGCGCCCCTTCTCGACCCTGACGCGCAGGCCGCCGAGCGAATAGATTCCGTCCGGCTCGCCAGCCGCGCACATCGCGTCCGTGATGACCATCGCGCGGTCGGCGCCCTTCGCCTTCGCGACAAGGCGGATCATCGGGTCGGAGAGGTGCACGCCGTCCGTGATGAGCTCGGCGTAGACGTCGTCCGCGATGAGGCCGCCCGTCACCATCGACGGGCGCAGGTGGTGGACGGGCATCATCGCGTTGCAGAAATGGGTGAGGTGCGTCGCGCCGGCGGCGCGCGCCCGCTCGAACGTCGCGTAGTCCGCCTCGGAGTGTCCGAGCGACGCGACGATGCCGCGCGCCCTGAGCGCGGCGGTGAAGTCGATCGCGCCTTCGAGCTCCGGCGCGAACGAGACCTTGCGTATCGGGGCGATCGCGTTCAGGCGGTCGACGAGCGCAACGTCGGGCTTCTTCAGATACGCCGGGTTCTGGGCCCCGGCCATCCTCGGGTTGAAGAACGGGCCTTCGAGATGGACGCCGAGGCAGTTCGAGCAGCCGGGCGCGTCCGTGTGCGACGCCGCGAAGCGCGCCGCGCAGCGGCAGAGCTCGGCGAGCTCCTTCTCCGGGCGCGTGAGGCCCGTCGCGAGGAACGACGTCACGCCGTCCGAGAGCTTGCCGCGGGCGATCTTCTCGAACGCGGCGTCCGTCGCGTCGCAGAAGTCGGCGCCGCCGCGGCCGTGCGAGTGGATGTCGACGAATCCCGGCAGGAGCACGAGGCCGCCGGCGTCGACCGTCTCGTCCGCCGCGCCGGACTCCGCGTCCGCGCCGATGGCCGCGATGCGTCCGCCGCGCAGGAGGACGCTCGCCACGCCGAGGTCTGCCCCCGGCGTGACGACGCGCGCGCCGCGAATGCGGATGCTCCCCTTCGCCATCATCAGATGTTGAACTTCGGCGTGCGGAGCGTGCCGCGGTCGGTGACGATGCGAAGGCTCGGGTGGTTGCGCATGTGCGTGACCGGGTAGTCGTCGCCGGGCCTGCCGAGCGCGGAGATGCGCACGATCGTGTTCGCCCAGTTGAGGAACGGCGACTCGTTGCGCGTCATGATGAGGATCTTGCGCGCCTCGATGCACTGCTTCATGCCCATCGTGATCGCGCGGCGCGGGAAGTTCTCGAGGTTCCCGCCGACGCCGGAGTGGCGTGTCGAGTCGATCGTGCGCGTGAAGTCGTTGATCTCCAGGATGCGCGGGTTCGACTCCGCGACGCCCGGGCCCGGCTCGTTGAACGCGACGTGGCCGTGGATGCCGATGCCGCCGTAGCACACCTCGATGCCTCCGGCGTCCTCGATCATCTGCGGGAGCTTCGCGATGTTCTCCGGGCTCGGGAAGATGATCTGGTCCTTCGGCATGAGCAGGTCGGGACGGATGCGGTCGAAGAGCAGCGGGCCGATCTGGCCGCGGAACGACAGCGGGTTCGTCATCGGAATCAGCTCGTCCCGGTCCTCCTCGACGTACTCGTCCATGAAGAAGAAGCGGACGTTCTTGAGCGAGATCTGGCGGTAGTTGATCTTCTCGGCCATCAGGTGGTAGGGCTGGGTCGGCCCGACGGGCATGATGAAGCTGACGATCTTGTCGCCGGCCGCCGCCTTCGCGAACTCATTCACCATCTCCTCCGCGAGATAGTCGTAGACCTCGTCCAGCGTGTCGAACACGACCAGCTGGCCGTTCGCCCGGCGGATCACCTCGTCCGGCTCCAGCGCGAGCATCTCGCGCACTTCCTGCGCGCGTTCCTTGTGCGTCATACCTTTTCCCTCTTTTCTGTCGTTTGCCGGCGGCTCGCTCGGAGCCGCCAGATTCCTACGCAGCGTTGCGTAAACGCCGCATAGTATACGAAAAAGCGAATGAGAGAGCCGCGAAAATATTTGGTAGTTTCTGAAACTTTTTGAGAAGTCCACCCACTACAGATGATTTATGATTTATGATTTATGATTT
>CAVERN010000020.1:2280-18277 GCA_963618095.1 bacterium
GATTTATGATTTGCGATTTACGATTTGCGATCTACGGTAGGGCGCGACGTCCTCGGCGCGCCGATAGTTGGCAGTTGGTAGGGCGGTCGCCCCGCGACCGCCGCCGGTTCATCTGGTAGGGTCGGCGTTCCACCGCCGACCGCTCCAACCGGGGTTAGCCGTGTAGAAGTGTAGAAATGGAGATGGCAGGTAAGGTCTACCCACTGCCCACTACCAACTACCCACCACCTCAATACCCCACCTTCCAGAGGAAGAGGCCGCGCCCCGTGGCGGTAGGCACGCGGGCGGTGCGCGGGAGGCGCGCCTCGAGGATTTCGGTTACGGCGCTCGGCGGCTCGTCTCCGAGGCCGACGCGCACGAGGAAGCCGACCATGCTCCGCACCTGCTTGTAGAGGAAGCCGTCCCCTCTCACGACGAACGTGATGCGCGGGCCGGACCTCCTCACGTCGAACGAGAACACCGTGCGCACTGTCGTCTCCATCTCCCGGTGCGGATTGGCTGCGAACGGCGCGAAGTCGTGCCTGCCCACGAAGCGCCTCGCGCCGTCCCTCATCGCCTCCACGTCGAGGTGCTTGTGCATGAACGCCCAGTACGGGGCCATGCACGGCGGAAGGATGTCCGCGTTGTAGAGGAAATACCGGTACTCCTTGCCCTTCGCGTCCCGCCGAGCGTCGAAGTCGGGGGCGGCGGACGCGGCGCGCAGCACCCTAACGTCCTCCGGCAGGCGCGAGTTCATGGCGCGGGGGAGGTTCCCGGGCGGTATGGGCTTTGTGAGGTCGAAGTGCGCCACGAAGCCCCGCGCGTGCACGCCGGCGTCCGTGCGGGAGCACCCGAACACCCGCACCGGCGCCCGGTCCAGGTAACCGAGGGCCTCCTCGAGCATCTGCTGCACGGAGATTCCGTTGGACTGCAGCTGGTAGCCCGAGTAGCGCGTCCCGTCGTACGCGACCGTGATCCTGTAGCGGCGGGACGCCGCCTTCGCGCCCGCGCTCACCGCGCCTCCTGCGCGACCAGAAGCGCGAGATACGCGGCGAAGAGCGCCACCCACAACGCGCCGCCGACGCGCGGGATCGTCCCGGACCTGCGCGGACGCCTGCGGTTGAGGCCGAACGCCGCCAGGAGGAGCGTCATCGCCGCCATGGCCGGGATGTCGCGGGTGAGCACGCGCTCGCTGAAGCCGTCGAACGGCGATATCGAGCCCGCGGCCCCCACCACCACGAGCACGTTGAAGAGGTTCGACCCGACGATGTTCCCCACCACCAGCTCGCTCTCGCCCCTGCGGGCGGACGCGATCGCCGACGCCAGCTCCGGCAGGGAAGTGCCGATGGCGACCACCGTGAGGCCGATGAGCAGGTTGCTCACGTGGAGCACGTCGCGCGCGAAGTCCACGCACCCCCAGACCATGAGGTGGGACGACAGCACCAGCGCCAGCAGGCTCACGGCCAGCCTCACGGCCGCAAGGCACGCCGCGCCTCCCCCGGCCGGAGGCTCCGCGCCGCCGTCCCCGGCCGGACGCGCGCTGCCGAAGCGCTGGTCGTACCAGCAGTAGAGCGGCATCATCACCGCGAACGCCGCCAGCAGCGCAAGACCGTCTCCGCGGGTGAACTCGCCGCTGCGCAGCAGCAGCCACGAGAGCGCGGAGGCCGCCAGGAGGATCGGCACCGCAACGAAGGTGACCGACGGCTTCACCCGAACCGGCCACACGATCGACGTCACGCCCAGGATCACGCCTATGTTGAACGTCGCGCTGCCGTAGGCGTTGCCAAGCGATATGCTCGAGTGGCCGCCCATGCCGGAGATGACGGAGACGATGAACTCCGGCGCGCTCGTGCCGAAGCCTATCACCACCATCCCGACGATCAGCGGCGAGATGCCGAACCTGCGCGCGAGGACGACGGCGGCGTCCACGAACGCGTCCGCGGCCCTGGCGAGGGCGAAGAGCCCGCCGACGATGAAGAGCAGCGACATCGCCACGTGTATGTCGGTGTCGAGGCTCACACGCCGTGCTCCAGTATGGCCTGGTTGACGGCGACGGTGAGGCGGGGCATCTCCTCGTGGACGACGAGCCTGAAAGGCAGGTGCATTCCGAGCGGGCGGAGGGCGCGCAGCATCCTCTGCGAGCGTATGTGTATCGAGCCGGGCACCCGGCCGTGCCGCACCACCGCCTCCAGGAGATGCCCGGCGAGCGACTCCCAGAGGGACTGCAGCGGCGCGAGCGTGCCGGCGCGCGGGAGGGCTGGGTCCACGGCCATCTTCTGCCAGAGCCGGCGCTCCCCGGTCTTCGAGTCAACCGCCGCAAGGAGGAACAGCGTCCTCGCCCGCTCCTCCTTCGTGCGGTACATCGGCACCTGGATGAAGTCCGCCTCCCACGCGCAGTCGGCGTCCATGTCGAGCCGGGCGGCCTTCGCGCACTTCGCCCGGTCGAGGCCGATGCGCTCCGTCCAGACCACGCCGTCGAGCTTCGGCGGATGCAGCGGCGCGTCGCGCCACTTGCCGTCCAGCCCCTCTCGGCGGGAGAAGAGCGCGCGTTCCTTCAGGTACGGGACGGGAAGGTCGGGGTCCTCGTCCATGCGGAGCATCGTGCCGTAGCACTCGTACACCGCCGGGGCGAGGCGCGCGAGCGTCTCGGCGTCCGGCCGGACCGGCACGTATCCCGGCCGGTAGTCGTACGTCTCGGCCGAGCCGTCCTTCAGCGCGATGATCTCGTAGTGGTCGAAGTCCATCAGCGAGAACGCGAACGAGAGGTCCCGGCTCTGCTGGAATATGAGGAAGTCCCGATGGGCCTCGAAGCCGTTGAAGAGCATGAGGCGGGCCTGGATCGGGCCGGCGGCGACCGTGCTGACGGACGCTATCAGCGGCCTGTCGAAGAGCTCCGACACAAGCGCCCAGTTGTACCGGGAGGCCCTCTTCCAGGCGTTTAGCCCGACGATCGCCCTGGCGACCTCGTCTACGTCGCCCTTGTTCACGGGCGGGCCTCCCCCCCGGCGAGGAGACCGTCGAGCCACCTCGCGACCCCGTCCTCGTCGTTAGACGCCGTGACCTCGTCGGCGGCGGCGAGCACCTGCGGATGGGCGTTGGACATCGCGACCCCGATCCCCGCCGCCTCTATCATCGAGAGGTCGTTGAGCCCGTCGCCGAACGCGACGCAGTTCGCGAGGGACATCCCCAGGCTCTCCGCGAAGCGCCTGAGCGAGTTGCCCTTGTTCGCCGAGGCTATGTTGAACTCGAGGTTGTTCCAGGTGGAGGACGTCACCTTCAGCTCCGGGAACGAGGCCGCGGCCTCCTCGCGGATCGCCTCCACAGTCCGTCCGCCGTCCGGCGAATTCCTGGCGAACGTCATCACCTTCTGCACGTCCCCCTCCGACGCGGTGGCGAGCAGATGCTCCTTGAGGTCCGGCACGGGATGCCTGAACTCGCGTATCATCCTGAGGTAGTGGGCGTCCGTCGCGTAGCCCTCCGCCGCCTTCTGCATGGACTCGCCCATCCACCCCCAGTTCGCCCGGTAGCAGTCGTAGACCACGTCGTGGCGGTCGAGCAGGCGCATCAGCTCGACGGCGGTCGCGAGGGGGATCTCCTCGCGGACGATCGCCCTGTCCGTCTCGCGGTCGTACACCTGGGCGCCGTTGACCGTGATGGCGTACCGCACGAACGGGAGATCCCGCACCGCCTGCGGCATCATGCCGAAGAAGCGGCCCGTGGTTGGCACTATGTGCATCCCGGCGGCGGCGGCCCTCCCAAGCGCGGCGCGGCTCGCGTCGCTCAGGCGCTTCTGCGAGTCGAGGAGCGTGCCGTCGAGGTCCAGGGCGACGATCGCGATGCGTCCGGCGGGCGTCTTCATGCGTCCCCCATCGGCTCGCGCACGCGGATCGCCTCTATGGACGACGCCGCCTTCGTCTTCGGGTCGAACTCCACGACCGCCCCCTCGAGCGTCGCCGGGCCGGATGCGATCTCGAAGCGGAACGGCATCCCCGTCACGAACTTCTTCGTGACCGGGGCGAGGTCGCGGCCGATGGAGGAGACGTACGGCCCGCACATCCCGAGGTCCGTGACGTACGCCGTGCCGCCGCGGAGCACCATCGCGTCCGAGGTCTGCACGTGCGTGTGGGTGCCCACCACGGCGGTCGCCCGACCGTCGAGGTAGTGGGCGAAGGTCATCTTCTCGCTCGTCGCCTCGGCGTGGAAGTCCACGAGCACCGGCAGGTCCTTCGGCATCTCGCGCAGGCAGGCGTCCGCCGTGCGGAACGGGCAGTCCGCAGGGCCCATGAACACGCGTCCGAGCATGTTCATGAGGGCGAAGCGGCACGTCGGCGTCGTGACGACCGTCCAGCCGCGGCCGGGCTGGCCGGCCCCGCCGTTCGCCGGCCGCACTACGTTCGGCAGGCGGTCGATCTCCGAGGCGAAGTCCCTCTGCCCCCAGGCGTGGTCCCCGAGCGTTATCGCGTCCACCCCGCTCCTGAAGAGCTCGGCGGCCAGGGCGGCGGTCAGCCCGTTGCCGGCCGCGGCGTTCTCGGCGTTCGCGACCACCGCCGCGAGGCCGAGCTCCTCCCGAAGGCGCCTGACGTGCGCCGCGACCATGCGCCGCCCGGGCGAGCCGTTCACGTCCCCAAGCATCAGAACCCTCATTTCCTGCCTCCCAGGGCGAGCCTGATCACCGTCTCCGTGTCCGCCACCTGCGGATCGGCCTCGAGCACGTCCGCCACCATCTTGCGGGCGGCGTCCTCGGCGAATCCGAGCGCCGTCAGCGCGAGCATCGCGTCCCGCACGACCCCGCGCCTCCCGCCGTCCGCGACGGCGGAGGAGCTGGCGAGGGCCTCTATCGGGTTCACCTTGTCGCGGAGCTCCACTATGATCCGCTCCGCCGTCTTCTTGCCGATCCCCTTCACCGTCGCGATCCGCTTCGCGTCGCCGTTCGATATCGCCAGCTGCAGGTCGCCCGCCGTGAAGCCCGACAGCACCGCGAGCGCGGTCTTCGGCCCCACGCCGGACACGGCCGTGACCTTCGTGAACATGTCGCGCTCGCCCTCGGTCGCGAAGGCGAAGAGCGCCTCTCCGTCCTCGCGCACCACGTGGCGGGTGAAGAGCTTCACCTCGCTCCCCGTCGCCGGGAGCCTGTCGAAGGTGGAGAGCGGGATCATGGCCTCGTAGCCCACGCCGCAGCACTCCACCACGACGAACGCGGGGTTCTTCTCCGCGAGCAGTCCCCTCAGGTACGCGATCATGACCCCTCCGCCGCCGGGGACGCGCCCGCCGCCGCGCCGGCGCCATTCAGGCGGAACAGGCACGTCACCTTCGTGAACCGCCCGACCTCGGACTGTATGTCGAACTCGTCCGACACGCGCTTGGAGTTCGACAGCCCCATGCCGGCGCCGAAGCCGAGGGAGCGTATCCAGTCGTTCGCCGTGGACGTCCCGTCGCGGCACGCCCACTCTATGTCCGGTATGCCGGGGCCGCGGTCCTTCGCCTTGATCGAGATGGAGTCGTCCGTGAGGACGAACGTGAGTATGCCGCCGTGCGAGTGGATGCAGATGTTTATCTCGAGCTCGTACGCCGCGACCGCGACGCGGCGGGCCACGGCCCGGTCGACGTTCCTCTCCTTGAGCAGCTTCTTTATCTCGTTCGCCGCCCGGCCCGCGCTGCCGAGGTCGTTGTGCACCACGGCGAACTCCTTGCGCAGGTAGTTCCCGCCGGACGGGCTCTCCTTGGCGTTCGCGCCGCGCGCGGCCTTGCGCTCGAGCTTGCGGATCTCCACGGAGAGCTCGTAGAGGAGGGCGCGCATCACGTCGCGCTGGGACACGATCCCCACGAGCTTGCGGGAGGAGTCCAGCACCGGGAAGCGCCCGTACGTGTAGTTGCTGAAGTAGCGCAGCGCGTACGCGAGCGGCATCCCGGCCTCGAGCACCACCAGGTTCGTCGCCATGTGCCGGTCGCAGGCGTCCCCGATCCAGCCGTTGTCGAGCGCGTTTATGATGTCGTTCACGGACACGATGCCGAAGAGGCGGCCGTCCTCCGAGACCGGGAGGCCCGATATGCGGTTCTCGCGCATTATGCGCTGGGCCTCGCGCATCGTGGTGCCGCGCTCCACGGAGATCACCTTCCGCTTCATCACGTCGCGCACCTTGAAGCGCTGCAGGAGCTCCATTATGATCACGGAGCCGTCGCCGCCGAGGGTGGACGGGTCGAGCGGCACGCGGGCGAAGATGTCGTCGTCCTGCTGCTGCTCGCCCGTTAGTATCGTGGGGCTGTACGGGTCTTCCATCTCGGGCCTCCGTCCCGCGTCAGGCGCGCTTCTCCATCTCCAGGGCGTCGTGCAGGCGCACGCAGGCGTCGTACTTGGAGAGCGGGGAGGACACGAGCGGGATGTGCAGGTCGCTGGCGACCTTCACCATCGTCTCGGAGAGCGGCTTGGCGTTGTGCACCACCACGCCCATCGCGCCGACGATGTGCGCCGTGCGGATCGCCTGGTCGCTGGCGAGCGAGGTGAGTATGAGCGCGTCGTCCGCGTCGAACAGCAGCACGTCGCTCATCAGGTCGTTGGCGACCACGGCCCCGACCACGCGCGGACTCGCCGCGTCGCCCGCCACAAGCTTCCCGTCCAGAACCTTAACCACGTCTGCAATCGTCATGTCACACCTCCTGATGCCCGCAGATTATATCAGAAAACCACGCTCGCTCCACCTCGCCGGACGCGGCGGCGGCGCGCGCGTCACGCGCGTATCGTGCCGTCCCCGTCCACCAGGTACTTGTACGTGGTGAGCTCCTCCAGGCCCATCGGGCCGCGCGCGTGGAGCTTGTCGGTGGATATGCCGATCTCCGCGCCCATGCCGAACTCGTCGCCGTCCGTGAACCGGGTGGAGGCGTTGTGGTAGACGCACGCCGAATCCACGTCGCGCAGGAACTCCCTCGCCCGCTCCGCGTCGCCGGTCACGATGCAGTCGGAGTGGTGCGAGCCGTAGCGGTTGATGTGGTCGATCGCCGCCCTCACGTCCTTCACGACCCCCACGTTCATCTCGAGGGACAGGAACTCGCGGCCCCAGTCCTGGCCGTCGAGATGGAGCCTCACCCCCTTGTCCTCCGCCCAGGCGCGGACCATCGGCATGAAGAGCGGGGCGAGGCGCTCGTTGACGAGCAGGCACTCCGCCGCGTTGCACACGCCGGGCCGCTGCGTCTTCGCGTTGTCGAGGATCGAGAGCGCCATCGCAAGGTCGGCCCGGTCGTCCACGTATACGTGGCACACGCCCTTGTAGTGCTTCAGCACCGGCACGAGGGCCGCCTCGCACATCGCCCGTATGAGGCGCTCGCCGCCGCGGGGTATCGCCACGTCCACCAGGCCGACGGAGCGGACGAGCTCGGTCACGGCCGCGTGGTCGGTCGTCTCGACCAGCTGGACGAGATCCGTCGGCAGGACCGACCTCTCAAGGCCAGCCCTCACCGCCGACGCAAGCGCCTTGTTGGACTCCAGCGCCTCCTTGCCGCCGCGCAGGATCACCGCGTTCGACGTCTTCAGGCAGAGGGCCGCGGTGTCCACGAACACGTTCGGGCGCGACTCGAACACCACCGCCACCACCCCGAGCGGCTGGCGCACCTTGCGTATGCGGATCCCGCTCGGGCGGCTCCTCTCCATCATCAGCTCGCCGACCGGGTCGGGAAGCGTCGCGACGCGCCGCACACCGGCGACCATCGAGGCGAAGCGCGCCTCGGTAAGCGTGAGCCGGTCGACCATCGCGTCCGGAAGGCCGCCCGCCCTGGCCGCCTCCACGTCCACGGCGTTCGCCGCCGCTATCCGCGCCTTGGACTCCTCGAGCGCGCAGGCCACCGCCTCCAGGGCGGCGTTCTTCTCCTCGGTGGAGCGCCCCCCCATGCGCAGGGCGGCGGCGCGCGCCCTGACCGCGATGCCGTGAATGACTTCTGCTGTTTCCATGCGCCCGATTATACCACAACGCCGTCGCCGCCATGCGCGATCCCGGCGGAGAGGTAGATGCGCTCGATGAGGTCCACGGACTTCCTCGCCTCCTCGCCCGGCACCTCGTACGGCGCGCCGCCGGGCTCGAGCGAGTCGGCGAACGCCTCGAAGCACGCCCGGTGCGGGGCGAAGTCCAGGGCGTCGGGACGGGACACGCCGTGGCCGGAGTCGGAGATCTCGATGGTGCCCCTCGTGCCGGTTATCTCCAGGCTCTTCCCGCGCCCGGGGAAGGAGGCGGTCGTCGCGTACACGCTGCCGAGCGCCCCGCCGGCGAAGCGCACCGACGCCGCGACCGTGTCCTCCGCCTCCATCGGGTGGGCGAGCGTCGCCGCGAACGCCTTCACGTCCTCGACCGGCGGCATGAGGGCGACGAGCCAGTCCACCATGTGTATCGCCTGGTTCATAAGGGCGCCGCCGCCGTCCATGTCCCACCTGCCGTGCCAGGAGGACCCGGAGTAGTACTCGTCCGCCCGCCACCACGGAACGCGCACGGCCCCGAAGGTCAGCCGGCCGAGCTCGCCGGACTCCACCCTCGCCTTCGCCGACCGGAAGTCGTCCGTCCACCTCGTCTGGAAAATGCACCCGAGCGGCGTGCCGGACGCGCGGCACGCCGCGATCATCCTGTCCGCCCGCTCCACCGTTATCGCGATGGGCTTCTCCACCAGCGCCGGCACGCGATGGCGCGCGGCGGCGAGCACCGCCTCGTCGTGCGCCCCGGACGCCGTGGCGACCGTCGCCATGCCCACGCCCGGATCCGAGAACGCCTCGTCCAGCGAGCGGAACGCCCTGCCGCCGAACTCCGCCGCCAGCGCCTCGGCCCTGTCGGCGGACCTGCCGACGAACCCGGCGAGGCCGAGCTTCCCGGAGGCGCTCGCCGCGAGCGCGTGGAACCTCGCGATCAGCCCCGTGCCAACGACCACGACCCCTCTCTTGCCCATGACGCCCCCCTTCCGCGCACGCCCGCCGCGCACGCTCAGTTCCCGGCCTTCGCCGCCGCCATCTCCCTGACAAGCGCGGCGACGAGCCTCTTCACGTCCTCGAACGTGACGTACCGCGTCACGCCGCCCTGCGCGAGCGCCCCGAGGAACGGCACCCGCTCCAGGGCCTTCGCGGTCTTCGGCGTCACGGACCGCGCCGTGAACCTGAAGCCCTTGCCGTCGAAGTCGAACGCCCCCGCGGCCCCGCCGGAGGAAATCGCCACCAGGTCGTCCCCGGCCTCGGGGAAGCGCTCCCCCAGCGCCCTCCGGGCGAGCGCCTCCGTCGCGCCGAACGCGCACCAGGCGAAGTCCTTCGAGAACACGGCGTACGTGGGGATCTGCCGCCCCTCGTCCGCCGGGAGCAGCACCGCGTCGTCGGAGAGCTTCTCCGCCCCGGGGTGGTTGAGGTTCATCTTGGCGACCTTGTCCACTGTGGGATACACCATCACCACGTCCGTGCCGCCATCGGCGTCCGGGTATCCGGCCCAGCGCACGGGGTCCGCCACGCGCATCTTCCCGTACATCTTCACGATCCGGTTCTGCGCGAACGAGACGAGCATCATCGGGAGCATCGCGTTCCCGACCGCGGCGCCGATCGCCTGCTGGCGCGACTGGAACGAGTCGAACGAGCGCAGCTCGACGAGCCACGAGGCCGGCCTCTCCGCCGCCTGCAGGATCGCGGACGCGGCGATGGACAGCGCCGCGCACGCGCCGAGGCGCCTACCTCGCGTACTCGACACAGCGCCTCTCCCTTATCACGGTGACCCGGATCTGGCCGGGGAACCTGACCGTGGACGATATCTCCCGGCAGACGTCGCGGGCGAGGGCGGCGGCCTCGTCGTCCCCCATGCTGTCGGGATCGACCATGACGCGGAGGTCGCGCCCGGACTGCACCGCCATCGCGCCCACCACGCCGGCGTGCCGCCGCGCGATCTTCTCCACGTCCTCCAGCCGCTGCACGTACTCCTCCGCCGACTCCTGCCGGGCGCCAGGACGCGACGCGGATATCGCGTCCGCCGCGGCGCACAGCACCCCGTACACCCCGCCGGGCGACTCGGCCTCGCCGTGGTGCGCGGCCACTGCCGCGCACACGTCCGCCGCCTCGCCGCGCAGGCGCAGGAACTCCGCCCCGAGCGCGGCGTGCGAGCCCTTGCGCTCCCCCGTGGCCGCCTTGCCGATGTCGTGGAGGAAGCCTATGCGCCTGGCCTTCGCGGCGTCGAGCCCGAGCTCCGCCGCCATCACCCCCGAGATGAGCGCGACCTCCACCGAGTGGCGCAGCACGTTCTGCGTGAACGAGGTGCGGTACATGAGCGAGCCCATGAGCTCGAGCGTCTCCGCCGGGAGCCCCGCCACCCCCGCCTCCGCGGCGGCCGCCTCGCCCGCCTTGGCGGTAGACGCGCGCACTCGCTCCTTCGCGGACTCGACCGCCGCCTCTATCGACGACGGGTGGATCCTGCCGTCCGCGATGAGGTCCTCGAGCGCCAGGCGCGCGACCTCCCGGCGCACGGGGTCGAAGGACGACAGCACCACGGAGTCCGGGGAGTCGTCGAGCAGCAGCGACACCCCGGTGTGCGCCTCGAAGGCGCGGACGTTACGCCCCTCGCGGCCGACGATGCGGCCCTTCATCTCGGCGCCGGGGATGGCCACGGCCGTGACCGAAAGCGCGCCGGCGCACGACGCCGCGCAGCGCCCGATCGCGTCCGCCACGATGCCCCTGGCGATCGCCTCCCCCCGCTCCTTCGCGGCCTCCTGGATGCGCCGGCTCATGGACTCCGCGTCCTCCCTCAGCGCCGCGTGCGTGGCCTTCAGCACCTCCCGCCGCGCCTCGGCGAACGTCATCCGCGAGACCCTCTGCAGGCGCTCCTCCGCCTCGGCGGACTTCGCCTCGGCCGCCGCCGCCGCCCTCTCCAGCTCCTCGGCCTTCGCCTTCAGCACGGCCTCGCGCGCGTCGAGCCGCAGGGACTTGCCGTCCAGCGACTCCTCCCGCGCCGCGAGCCGCGCCTCGGCCTGGTCCTGGTTCGCGCGCCTCGACGCGATCGACGCCTCGAACTCCTCCCTCGCCCGGGCGACCTCAACGCGGGCGGAGATCTCCGCCTCCTTGCGAATGGACTCCACCTCCGCCTTCATGGCCTCGGCGCTCATCCTGGCGGAGCGCTCCACGGAGTCCGCCTGCCACCTGCCGACCATCCACCGGAGCACGTACCCGACGAGCGCCCCGGCGACGATGAAGAGCGCGGCGATTATCAGCCCGGCGGCGTCCGTCAGCTCCTCCCAGATGTTGCTCGAGAGGGCGAACAGCGGCGGGACCGCGGCGGCGATGGCGGAGACCGTCATGTCAGGACGCCCTTTCCGCGGACCTCAGGAGCCCGAACAGGTACTTCCGCTCCCGCGCCGGATACGCGTCGAACCCGTCGAGATGCGCCCGCATGTCCTCAACGGCGGCGTCGAACCGCCTGCGCTCGTCGCTCGCGTCCTCCTTGGCGAACGGATAGCTCCCCTCGCGTATCCACTCCTCCACGCGCGAGGAGTCCGCCTCCGCCGCGCGCACCCTGAAGTGGTCGCGGAGCGTGCGCCTCGCGACGTCGAGGTACGCCCTCGTCTCCGCGTTCAGCTCGTCCATCACGAGCATGTTCTCCGCGCTGAGGGCCGCGAATCGCGGCGCGACCACGTACGCGGTGAAGCTGAACGCCGCGCCCGGGCGCACCCCGGCGGGAAGCTCGTGCAGCGCGAAGCCGTCCTCCCCGCACAGCACGATCCTGCCGGACCCCGCGAACCGGCGGCGCCACTCGATGACCTCCATCCTGGCCTCCGCCCCGGAGGGGAGCGCGAGGCGGTAGTCCGTCACGGCCTTGCGCACTATCACCGGCGTCACCGGGATGCCGGAGAAGTACACGTGCACGTTGGGGTACGACTTGAGGTAGAGCGCGAACTTCGCCGCCAGCTCCGACACCACCGCCCCGGCGTCCGAGAGCGCGTCGGAGGTCGGGCGCACGTTCGTGACGTACACCTCGGTGCCGGGCGCGAACCCGGGCGTCGTCTCCTCAAGGCGGAAGAGCCCCGCCTCCGAAAGGTCCCCGGAGATCACGTACGACCTCACGGGCGAGGACATCCCCGCGCCGCCGGACACCACCGCCCGCGTCGTGCGCCACTCCACGTGCGCGCCGAGCGCGAACGCCTTGAACCGTCCGCGCCCGTGCCGCCCGTGCAGGCGGCGGCGGAGCGTGGCAGTGGCGGTGCGCCCCCTCTTCCAGCTTCCGCCGAGGGAGCCGAACGTGGAGTCGATCCCGTCCACGTCTATGCCAGAGCCGTCGTCGGAGATGCGGATGGCGTCCACCGCCCCGAGGGCGTTCTGGACTATGTCCACCCTGACCTCGTGGGCGTCCGCGTCGAGCGCGTTCCACACGAGCTCCTCGATCGCCGCCAGCGGCGACGCGTGCGACAGCGACGCGATGTAGTCCGCCTTCGCGAAAACCCTGATGTCCTTTGCCATAGTCCCTTTCGCCGTGCCCTACACGATGTCCAGCGGCTCGACCCGGGGCGGCTCGGACGGCGCCGAGACGACCTTCTCGATCCGCTGGCGGATCTCCTCAAGCTCCGCCGAGCACCTCGCGGCAAGCCGCCTGCCCTCGTCGAAGTTCCCCATCATCTCGTCAAGCGAGAGGCCGCCGCCCTCCATGGCCGCCACTATCGCCTCGAGCCTGCCGAGCCTGTCCTCGAACCTCTCCACGCCTGCGCCTTCCCCAGCCATCGCCACGCCTCCCGTCCATCACCGCCCCGCCGCGAACGAATACGCGTTGCGGAACATCCTCATCCAGGGCCCGTCCTTCGAGAACACGCCGGGGTTGTACGAGATCTGCGCCGCCCGGAAGCCGCGCTCCGGGTGCGGCATCATTATCGTGGCGCGCCCGTCGGCGGTGGTGAAGCCGGTGAGCCCGCCCGCCGTGCCGTTCGGGTTGAACGGATAGCGCTCCGTCGCCGCGCCGCGCCCGTCCACGAAGCGCAGCGCCACGTTCGCCGCCGCGGCGGCGGCGGGGTCGTCCCACACCGCGCGGCCCTCGCCGTGGGCCACCGCCACTGGGAGGCGCGAGCCCTCCATCCCCCTGAAGAACACCGATGGCGACTCCATCACCTCGAGGGTGCACAGGCGCGCCTCGAACTGCTCCGAGACGTTCCTCGCGAAGCGCGGCCAGGCCTCCGCGCCGGGGATGATGCCCTTGAGCTGGGAGAGCATCTGGCAGCCGTTGCAGACGCCGAGCGAGAACGTGTCCGGCCGGCGGAAGAACGCCCCGAACATCTCGCGCAGGCGGTCGTTGTAGAGGATCGAGCGCGCCCAGCCGGAGCCCGCGCCCAGCACGTCGCCGTAGCTGAACCCGCCGCACGCGACGAGGCCGGAGAAGTCACGGAGGTCCACGCGGCCTGACATGACGTCCGTCATGTGCACGTCCACGCTCTCGAAGCCGGCGAGGGCGAACGCCGCCGCCATCTCGACGTGCCCGTTCACCCCCTGCTCGCGAAGCACCGCCACGCGCGGCCTCGCGCGCGCCGCGCCGCGGCGGCGGGACGGCTTCGGGGCCGCGTCGGGGTCGAATGTCAGGCGGTAGGTCAGGCCGGGGTCGCCCTCGTCGAGGGCGTTGTCGTACTCCTCGCGGGCGGTGACCGGATTGTCGCGCAGCGCCTGCATCCTGTAGGTGGTGGAGGACCACTCGCGCCTGATCCGCGTGAGGTCCGTGGAGATCGCGTGGCGCATGCCGACATGGACGTCGAAGCCGCGCCCGTCCGTCGGCGCGCCTATCACGCTCACGTCGCCGGCGAGTCCGGCGCGGGAGAAGACGGAGAGCACCTCGGCGAGCCTGTCGGGCGCGACCTGCAGCACCGCGCCGGGCTCCTCGGAGAAGAGCGCCTCGAGCGGGTCGGCCTCCGGCAGGCGCACGTCCACACCGCGCCCGCCAGCGATCGCCATCTCCGCGAGCGTGACGGCGAGGCCGCCGTCGCTCCTGTCGTGGTAGGCGAGCGCGAGGCGCCCCCTCACGATCTTCTGCATCGCGTTGAAGAACCTCCTGAGGCTCGCGGCGTCCGCGTCCGCGCAGTCGCATCCGAGCTGGTTGTACACCTGCGCCAGGCAGCTCCCGCCAAGGCGGTTCCGTCCGTGGCCGAGGTCCACGAGCACGAGGCTCGACGCGCCCGCCTTGAGGTCCGGCGTGAGCGTGAGCGTGACGTCCCCCACCGGGGCGAACGCCGAGACCACGAGGGAGAGCGGGGCGACCTGGCGGCGCTCCGCGCCCCCGGAGTCCCTCCAGGTGGCGTGCATCGAGCAGGAGTCCTTGCCCACCGGGATCGAGATGCCGAGCGCGGGGCAGAAGCTCAGCCCCACCTCCTTCACCGTGTCGAAGAGGTTGGCGTCCTCGCCCGGCTCTCCGCACGGGGCCATCCAGTTCGCGGAGAGGCGCACGTTCCGCAGGTCGCCGCAGTCGGCGGCGGCGAGGTTCGTGAGCGCCTCGGCGACCGCCATCCTGCCGGAGGCCGGGGCGTCGACCAGCGCGACCGGGGCGCGCTCGCCCGTCGCCATCGCCTGCCCGTTCAGGGTCTTGTAGCCCATCATCGTCACGGCGCAGTCCGCGACGGGGAGCTGGTGCGGGCCGACCATCTGGTCGCGGGCGACGAGGCCGGTCACCGACCTGTCGGCGATCGCCACGAGGAACGTCTTGTCCGCGACCGTCGGCAGCGAGAGCAGGCGCGAGAGCGCGTCCGACGGGCTCACCCCGGCGAGCGCGAGCGGCGCGTGGCGGCTCCTCACGCGGCGCACCCTGCGCACCATGCGCGGCGGCTTGCCGAGGAGCACCTTCACGTCCATGTCGATCGGCCTGTCGCCGAACTGGCGGTCGGTGAGCACGAGCCGCCCGTCGCCCGTCGCCTCGCCGATGAACGCCACGGGGCAGCGCTCGCGGCGGCACAGGTCCTCGAAGAAGCCGCGCGCCTCGCGGCGCAGGGCGAGCACGTAGCGCTCCTGCGCCTCGCAGCACCATATCTCCATCGGGCTCATGGAGGGCTCCTCGTTGTGCACCTCGCGGAGCTCGAACCTCCCGCCCGTGGCCTCGACGAGCTCGGGGCAGCCGTTGGAGAGGCCGCCCGCGCCGATGTCGTGTATCGAGAGCACCGGGTTCCTATCCCCCATCGCCGCGCAGGCGTTGATCACGCCCTGGCAGCGGCGCTGCATCTCGGCGTTGCCGCGCTGCACGGAGTTGAAGTCGAGCGCCTCGGAGTTCGTGCCGGTCATCATCGAGCTCGCGGCCCCGCCGCCAAGGCCGATGCGCATCGCGGGCCCGCCGATCTGCACGATGTACGCCCCCTCAGGGACGGACTTCTTCGAGACCTGGTCGCGCGCGATCACGCCATGGCCGCCGGCGAGCATTATGGGCTTGAGGTAGCCGCGGTGCAGGCCGTTCTCCACGTGCTCGTACGTGCGGAAGAAGCCCGTGAGCTGGGGTCGCCCGAACTCGTTGCCGAACGCGGCGCCGCCGATCGGGCCCTCGGTCATTATCTGCAGGGGCGTGGCGAGGCGCGAGGGACGCTCGCCGTAGTCGCGCTCCCAGGGCTGGCGGGCGCCGGGGATGCGGAGGTCGGAGACCATGAACCCGCAGATGCCCGCGACCGTGCGCGAGCCAGTGCCGGTCGCCGCCTCGTCGCGGATCTCGCCGCCCACGCCGGTCGCCGCCCCGGGGTACGGGGAGATCGCCGTAGGATGGTTGTGGGTCTCGACCTTCATGAGCTGGTCGAGCTGCACCTTCCTGAAGGAGTACGCTCCGCCCTTCCTCCCCCTGCCGGGCGTCGATGGCAGGAACACGTCGGTCTCGAACCCCTCCACGACGGACGAGTTGTCCTTGTACGCCACGAGGGTGCCCTTGCCGTTCCTCCTGTGGGTGTTCTTGATCATGCCGAAGAGGGAGTCCTTCTGCGCCTTGCCGTCGATGATGAACTCGGCGCCGAATATCTTGTGGCGGCAGTGCTCGGAGTTGACCTGGCCGAACATCACGAGCTCGGTGTCGGTGGGGTTGCGCCCGGC
>CAVERN010000021.1:0-18196 GCA_963618095.1 bacterium
GGCGCGACGTCCTCGGCGCGCCGAACTAACGAGATTTTGCAATTGCCTCGGTCGATAAGACCGCGCAAGCATTTTCGTGTGATCGACGGAAGGCCTGGACGTTTTCGTGCCGCGCTTCAGCGCGCGCTTTCGTGGCGGGAGGCGTCGCTCCTTCCGTAGGCTTCCGCGCCTTCCGTAGTGGCCCAGCAGGCCGTACTGACCCTCGCGGAGCGGTTGTGGTATAATCGTCCGCATGAAGCGGAAGTACCTCTGGATATATTCGGCGTACGCGGCGGCCGCGCTCGCGGTCGGCGCGTGCCTTCTCGTCAACCGCCTCGGGATCGCGCGGAGGGGAGGGCCCTGGCGGGTGGAGGACCTCTCGCGCGAGTACGCCGCCTGGGGGATAGACGCGGCGGGGACCCGGGAGTTCGTGCCGCTGCCCGCGCACGTGCCGTACGACATCTCCGCGGCCGCGCTCGGCGCCGAGCTCTTCTCGCGCGCGAGGATGGGGCCGCGCTCGTGCGCGGAGTGCCATCCGCTCTCCGAGGGCGGCGCGGACGGCCGCCTGCACGGCGGCGTGTTCACCCGCCCGGCGAAGAACGCCGTGTTCGGCAGGTACTACCTCCGCGACGGCTCCGTGACGAACTTCTGCGACCTCGTGAGGCGCATGGTCGAGGACGACCGCTTCGTCGGCGCTGGCTCGCTCTCGAACGCCGTCGCGCGCCTCGGGGAGGACGGGCGCGTGCGCAGGAGGTTCGAGGCCTGCTATGGCGACGGCGCCCTGGCCGGCTCGAACGTGGTGGACGCCATCGTGAACCACTCCCGCACGCTCATGACGGCGAACGGCCCGTTCGACCGCTTCTGCGGCGGGCGGGACGCCCTCCCCGGCAGGGCGGCGGCCGGGTTCGAGCGCTTCCGGGAGCGCGGCTGCGCCCGGTGCCACTCCGGCCCCGCGCTCGGGACGCGCGTGGTGACCGAGGACGGCGAGCGCGTGCCCGCCCTCAGGGGGCTGTCCGGGCGGCGCGTCTACCAGGCCATGGGGCGCCTCTACACCGACCTCGCGGCGGCGGTCGCGATGATGCCCGGGAGCGACTTCGAGGGGGACGAGGGGGGGCGTCTCGACCTGTTGGCGTTTTTGCGCTGTTTGTGATACACTTCGCGCTTTGCCTGCAAGGGGAAAGGAGGGCAGAGGGATGATGTCGATCTACACATGGGAGAACGGAGGGCTGAAGGAGTCCGCCGGGTTCTCGCCGTCGTGCTGGATAAACCTCTCGGAGCCCACCACCGCTGAGCTCGAGCAGGTGCTCTCCTTCTCGAAGATACCGCGGGACTTCCTCACGGACCCCCTGGACCGCGAGGAGCGGCCCCGCTTCGAGAACGAGGACGGCGTGTCCCTCGTGATCGTGCACGTGCCGTATCCGGTGCGCGGGGACGAGGACGACGAGACCGTGCTGCCGTACGAGACGCTTCCGCTCGGGGTCGTGCTGTTCGGCCGGTCGGCGATCACGATATGCTCGCAGCCGACGCCGGTCACGTCCGCCTTCCTGGACCAGATCAGGCGGATATGCCCGCCGAGCGACAGCAACCGCTTCCTCTTCCGCCTGCTGTGGCACGCGGCCGTGCTTTTCCTGCGCTACCTGCGCGACATGCACGCCAAGACGGAGAACCTCGAGGACGACCTCCACGAGTCCATCTCGAACGAGGCGCTGCTGAAGCTCCTCACGTACCAGAAGGCGCTCGTGTACTTCTCCACGTCCCTCAAGGCGGACAACATCCTCATAAGCCGGCTCGACCGCGCGCGCCAGCTGAACATGACAGAGGACGACCGCGACATGCTGGAGGACGCGGAGGTCGAGTACCAGCAGGCGCTCGAGACGGCGACGATACACGCGGCGGTCCTCAACGGCACGATGGACACGTTCGCGTCCGTCATCAGCAACAACCTCAACCGCGTGATGAAGTGGCTTGCGGTGGCGACGATCTTCCTCGCCGTGCCGACGGTGGTCACGTCCGCGTTCGGCATGAACGTGAAGCTCCCGCTCGTGGACGCGCCCCAGCAGGGCGGGGCGTGGGTGTTCTGGGCGCTGGCGGGGGCGTGCGCGGCGGTGCTGTCGGCGATAGCGGCGCTGCTCGTGTACCTCAGGAAGAGAAGGATTTTCTGAAACGGAGGAGTGTCGATGGACATTGGCAGGAGGGGCTTCATAGGGGCGGCCGCGGCGGCGGCGGCGGGATGCGCGGCGAGGCCGCTCGCGTCCGCGGGGTTCGCGGCGGCTTCGGAGTACCACGTGTTCTCGCGCGTGTTCCAGTTCGTCCGGGACTACGACCGGGCGGCGGACCTGATCAGGAGATGCGGCTTCGACGGGGTGGAGTGGACCGTGAGGCCGAAGGGGTTCGTGGAGCCGGCGAACGCGGCGCGCGACCTGGCGAGGGCGAAGCGCGCCGCGGAGCGGGCGGGCCTGAAGGCGGAGAGCATAGTCGTCTCGTTCCTGCGCGGCGACGACCCGGGCGCGTACGACATCGCCCGCGCGGCGGCGGACGCCGGGTACAGGAGCTTCCGCAGCGCGTACTTCAGGTACGACCCGGCCGTCACGATGCGCCAGAACCTCGACGCCGTGAGGCGCGGCTTCGAGTCGCTCGAGCGCCTCGCCGCCAGGACCGGGCTCAAGGCCTGCTACCAGAACCACAGCACCTACAACCCGAAGATCGAGCTCTTCGGGAGCGTGGTGTGGGACCTCGCGGAGGTCGTGCGCGACTTCGACCCCGCGCTCGTGGGCGTGCAGTACGACGTGATGCACGCGCAGGCGGAGACGGGCCCGTCGTGGATGCACTCCATCGGCATAGTCGCCCCGTGGATCGACATCCTCTGCCTCAAGGACTTCTGGTTCGAGCCGTCCCCCGACAACCCGAAGATGTGGCGCCGCCGCCTCTGCATGGCGGGCGAGGGCATAGTGCCGTGGGGGCGCTACCGCGAGATCCTCAGGCAGTACTCGGTGCGTCCTCGCTACACGGTGCACTTCGACTACGACTTCCCGACGGACGAGGCGGGCGCCGAGCGCTGCGCCAGCGCCGACCTGCGCTTCTACCGCGCGCAGCTCGGATGAGCGGCCGCCGGGATGTGGTATAATCGTCCCCTCGTTTTTGGGAGATAGACACTTTATTTGGGGAGCCGAAGGCACAATGAACACCGCTCAGCGATACGTTTTCACGTCGGAGTCCGTCTCGGAGGGGCATCCGGACAAGGTGGCGGACAGGATATCGGACGCCGTGCTCGACGCCTGCCTCGCGAGGGACGCCGACGCCAGGGTCGCCTGCGAGACGATGGTCGCGCCGAACCTCGTGGTGAACGCGGGCGAGATAACCTGCCGCGGGTTCAGGGAGGTCGACACGCAGGCGATCGCCCGCGAGGTCGTGAGGGAGATAGGCTACGACCGGCAGGCCGAGGGGTTCGCCTGGGACTCTTTCGTGTACATGAGCGCGCTGCACGGGCAGAGCCCGGACATCGCCCGCGGCGTCAACCGCAGGTCCAGGGCCAGGCAGGGCGCCGGCGACCAGGGCATGATGTTCGGCTACGCGTCCAGCGAGACGCAGGACCTCATGCCCGCGCCGATCGTGTGGTCGCACGCGATGCTCGCCCACTTCGCCAGGCTGCGCAAGACCGGGGCGATGCCGTTCCTGCGCCCGGACTCGAAGGGCCAGATCTCGGTGGCGTACGAGGGCGGAAGGCCGGCGGCGATCACCACGGTGGTGCTCTCCCACCAGACGACCGAGGAGGGCGCCTGCGCGAAGTGCTACAGGGCGATGGAGGAGGCGGCGCGCGACTTCCTCGCCAAGTCGGGGCTGCTCACGCCCCGCACGAGGTTCCTGGTCAACCCCACCGGCAAGTTCGTGGTGGGGGGGCCGTGCGGTGACTCCGGCCTCACCGGGCGCAAGATCGTCGTGGACACCTACGGCGGCGTGGCCGCGCACGGCGGCGGCGCGTTCTCGGGGAAGGACCCGTCCAAGGTCGACCGCTCGGCCGCATACTATGCGCGCTACGCGGCGAAGAACATCGTCGCGGCCGGGCTCGCCGACCGCTGCCAGATCCAGGTCGCCTACGCGATAGGCGTGGACAGGCCCGTCTCCTTCTGCGTGAACACCTTCGGCACCGCGAAGGGCGGCGCGACGGAGGCGGCGATCGAGCGGATGCTCGCGTCCGGCAGGGTGTTCGACTTCCGCCCGTACGCGATCTCCGAGAGCCTCGGCCTCACCGCGCCGAAGGGGTGGCGGTACGCGGACACCGCGGCCTACGGGCACTTCGGCCGCAGCGAGTTCCCGTGGGAGCGCACGGACCTGGCCGACGCGGTCGCGTCGGAGCTCGGCCGCCGCCGGTAGGGCGCGAGGGGGATGCCATGCCGTACCTCTCCGAGACGGCTGAAGGGACAGTGCTGAACGTGAGGGCGCAGCCCCGGTCCTCGCGGGCCGGCGTGGACGGTCTCGTCGGCGACGCGGTGAGGGTGCGGGTGCGCGCGGCGCCGGTGGACGGCAAGGCGAACCGCGAGATCGTGGAGACGGTGGCGGAGGCGTTCGGGATCCCGAAGAGCCGCGTCGCGATCAAGGGCGGGGAGACGTCGAAGACGAAGCGCGTACTCCTCGCCGGCGTCGGCGCGGGCCGGGTGCGGGAGGTGGTCGGGGCATGACGCCGGACTTCGACGAGTTCTTCATGAGGATGGCCATCCGCGAGGCGCAGAAGGCGGCGGACGACGGCGAGGTGCCCGCTGGCTGCGTGATCGTGGAGCCGTCGCCGGACGGGAGCGGGGCGGACGGCGCGTTCGACCCCGACCCGTCCACCGCGAGGATCCTCGCGAGGGCCCACAACCAGTCGGAGATGCTCCGCGACGCGACGGCGCACGCCGAGATGCTCGCCCTCACGTCCGCCGCCGCCGCGAAGGGCGCGTGGCGCCTCTCAGGCGCGCGGCTCTACGTGACGAAGGAGCCGTGCCCGATGTGCGCCGGCGCGATCGTGCTCGCGCGCGTGTCCACGGTCGTGTGGGGCGTCTCGGACCCGAAGCGCGGCGGAGGCACGGTGTTCAACGTGTTCGGGCACCCCGGCATAAACCACCACCCGGAGATCGTCTCCGGAGTGATGGAGGCCGAGTCGCTCGAGATCCTGCGGGGCTTCTTCCGCCGGCGCAGGGAGGAGGGGACGGGATCGTGAGGCTCGTGAGCTGCGCAGACGAGGGCTCCGTGTCCGCCGTGGCGGAGGTCCTGAACGGCGGAGGCGTGGCCGTGATCCCCACGGACACCGTGTACGGCCTTGCGGCGCACCCCGCGCGCGCCGCCGCCGTCGAGCGGCTCTATTCGATGAAGGGCAGGGACCGGAGCAAGAAGATCGCGCTCCTCGCCGCCGACGTGGAGGCGGTCGAGTCCTTCGGCGGGCCGCTCCCGCCCCGGGCGAGGGAGATCGCCGGGCGGCACTGGCCGGGCGCGCTCACGGTCGTGGCGGGAGGCGAGGGCTACCGCGTGCCGGACCACGCCTGGACGCGCCGCCTCCTGGCGGCGTGCGGGGGCGCGCTGCGCGTGACCTCCGCGAACCTCTCGGGGCGGCGCCCCGCGACCGACGCGCCGCAGGCGCTGGAGGACGTGGGGCTTTCCGCCGACGTGGTGGCGGACGACGGCGTCTCGCCCGGCGGCGTGCCGTCCACGGTCGTGGAGGTCGGGCGGGACGGGGATCTTGTGACCTTGAGGGAAGGAGCGGTGAGGATATGAGCGAGTGCGGAGCGGGGGACGGCCTTCGCGTTGACTTTGGGAGCGGCAGGTGGGACAGGTCCGACTGGATCGCCGTGAAGAGCTCCCGCTGGGACTACGTGAACGAGTTCGCGCAGTCCGGCGACCACGTGGTGAATCCATGCCCGGACGTCTCGGACGAGGAGCTGTACGCGCACCACGTCACGGAGGTCTACGCGAGCATGGTGCACAGGAGGATGTTCGAGGCGCAGGCGGAGATCTCCTGCGTGATGAGCTTCGACCACCTGATGGCGCCGCTTGTCGTGATCGCCCCGCGGCTGGGGGAGGACGCCCGCGGCCGGCCCGAGTTCCGCGAGCACCACGAGGTCGTGCTGTACAACGAGGGCATAAACGTGTGGCGATACACCTTCGAGGACGGCCGCGCGAAGTGGAGCCTGGCGGCGTTCCTGCGCACCCCGTTCGAGGCGAGGCGCAGGCACGAGCTCAAGGTCGCGCTCGAAAGGCGGAGCGGCCTCATGCAGATGAGCGTCGAGTGCGGGGGGAAGCGCTTCGGGTACCAGGACGCCTCCCTCCCGGAGCGCTTCTACGCCGGGATAACGGGCTGCGAGGGGCGCAACCGGTTCTACTCGTTCGGGGTCCGCACGGGCCTACCGCCGGTCGACCCCGCGGCGGACGGCGAGCATTGACGGGGGCGGGCATGGCGGACGAGTGGCTTGACCTGCATCCCGACCCCCAGCACGTGAAGCGCGAGCGCCTGAAGGCGCGGGAGCTGCGGGGCACGGACTGGTGGCGCGCCCAGATCGCGCGCGGCGAGTGCCACTACTGCCACAGGAAGGTCGGGGCCGACGCGCTGACGATGGACCACGTGGTCCCCGTCGCGCGCGGGGGACGCTCCACCCGGGGGAACTGCGTGCCGTGCTGCAGGGAGTGCAACAGCGCGAAGAAGGCATACACGCCGGCGGAGCAGATTCTCGGCCGGCTCTTCGGCGGCGGCGAAGTTTCCGGTTGAAAAAAAAAACCATAATGGTATCATCTGCGGACAAAAAGGGAGGAATGTCCCCATGGAACGCAGATGGAACCGTAGATGCTTTCGCTCAAGTGCCGCCGCGCTTGCGCTCTTCGCCCTGGCGGCTTCGCGCGCGCAGGCCGCCGAGCCGGTGAACTACTGGAACGTCAGGCTGGGCGGCGACGTGTGGACGGAGGGCAACCTCAAGCTCGACGACGGCTCCGTCGCCGCCTGGACGAACGGCAACTTCCTGATCGCGGGCAGTTCGGAGGGCGGCCGATATCCAGAGGCCGTCTGCGCGACGAAGGAGAACTTCCGCAGCATCGTGATCTCCGCCGACCTCTCGGCGTACGGCGTGAAATACCGCTCGGGCGGCGGGGTCTGGAGCGGCAGCGGCGTTCTAACGATCGGCGCGGGCGGCTATGACGCGGACACGGCCTGGAACAACCACTACCTGAAGATGGCGGGCGTCCGTCTCGCGGCGTCGCAGACCTGGCACTTGAACAACCGCCTCTGGGTCAAGTGCCCGGTCTCGGCGGTCGAAGGCGCCGAGCTGACGCTGACCATCGATGCGGGGTCTTTCGGATGGAACGGACAGAACGCCGTGATGTTCTCGTCGCCGTGCTCGCTGCCGAACGTCGGCGTCGTCGTGAGCGGATACACCGGAATCGGACTCTGGACTGCCGACGCGGCGCTGAACGCGAAGTCGCTGCGCCTCGTGGGGGCGAACGCCTTGCTCCTGCGCACCGAGGCGTCCGGCAACGTCGTCGACAGCCGCTACGCGAAGGTCGTCGAGTTCGCCGACGGAGCGATTCCGCAGATGTCCGTCGCTTCGTCCGACTTCGACAGCGTCGAGGGTCCGAAATGCACGAACACGACGGACATCGTCTTCGGCGCCGACTTGGAGGGCGTTCGCGTCGTCTCCGGCGCGGTCTCGCTCGGCGCGAACAAGGCGTATTCCGTGCAGGACGGCGCTGCGCTGACGGTCGAGGTCGCAGCGGGCGCGACGCTGACGGTGGCGGCGCCGCCGACGGAAGGCCGCCTTGTCGCGAAGGGCGCGGGCGCGCTCTACGTCTCGCCGGAGGCGCTGTCGTCCATCGACGTCTCGGGCTTCGTGGGAACGGTGCAGACCTCCATAGAGGAGGACGCCACGGTCGCCTCGCTTGTCGCGACGTATGGGGACGTGGACGTGCGGATCTCGGACAGCATCGTGCGCATCGACAGCGTCGCGGGCTACACGAAGACGCTGACGCTTTCGGGCGCGACGCGCGTCGCGCTGCCGCGCACGGCGGACTGGCCGGCGGGGATGTCGGTCGTCGCCGACGCGGGGGCCGAGATCTACCTGCCGAGCGGTGAGGAGGTCGATTCGACGAAGATTTCGGGCGGCACGGTCAAGGCCGTCGGGCGCGGCATGACGGCGGAGGGCGACGTGTCGGTCTCGACGGGCGCGGAGCTCGTCGTCTGCGGCGACGGATTCGCGAGCGGCACGACGCTCACGCTGAACGGCGGCACGTTGCTTGCTCCGTTCGACGTCGAGATCGGCGCGGACGTCGTCGTGGCGAAGAAGTCGGCGGTCCGCGCCCTCAAGCGCACGACGGCGACGGCCTCCGGCTCGTGGTCCTGGGCGGACGCGTGCGAGCTGACGGTCTCGAACGAGAACGAGAACGCCTCGGCGGGCGCGGAGGACCGCAACGGGCGCTGGGCCTTCACGGGGCGCGGCGAGGCTACGCTTGGCGGCTACAACACGAACACCCTGTACGTGGCCACGGGCGATCTCGTGTTCTCAGGCAAGAACTGCAGGTGGAACTTAGGCGGGGGCTGCAAGATCCGCACGTCAACGAGCGGGCCCCGCTACATCGGCGTCCTCGATGGCGCACAGCTCACGTTCGACGATCTCGCCGGCGACAACTGGGCCCTTCGCGACGCGATGTGCGTGGGCGGCAACGGCGGCGACATGACGTGCCTGGAGGTCGGCAGGGACAGCGCGCTCGTCTTCGGCAAGTATCGCGGCTTCGCCATGGGCAGCCAGGCGTCGCGATGCCATGCGACGCTCAGGGTCTCGGGCGGCCTCGTCCGCTTCGACGGCACGTTCGGCTTCTTCGCGACGGCCGGCTCGCAGGCGGATTGGCAGCTGAAGGACACGTCCGACGACCGCTGCCCGGAGATGGACATCCTCGTCACGGACGGCGGCGTGGTCGAGACGGACCGCGCGTTCGCGATCTCGCCCGTCACGCACCATCTCGACAGTCCCGCGCGCAACTTCGCGGAGGGCGCGTTCCTCACGCTCGACGGCGGGACGTATCGCGTCGGCAGGAACTTCGGCGCGACCTCGGAAAGGGACGTCAGGAACTGGGCGCGCAACGCCCTCTTCGTCGGCGCGAACACGACCGAGAGGACGGACTATCTTCACACCACGAACTACGTGGCGGAGATCATGGTGACGATCGGCGAGAAGGGCGGCACGTTCGACTTCTCGCAGGCGAAGGAGGGCGTCACCTCGATCACGAACACGATCCTCGGCGCGCGGGTCCCGGCGCCGAAGATCGAGGGCGGCCTCGCGCCGACGCTCGGGCCGCGCTGGACGCTGAACGGGTGCCTGACCGTGAAGGGGCGCGGCGGCCAGGAGTTCGTCGTGAACGGGCTCGACGCCGCCGCGCTGAAGAAGCTCCGCGCGGACGGCGCGGTGGTCAAGGTGCTCTCCGACAGCGCGGCGGCGCTCGACGAGATGACGCTCGGCTCGCCGGCGGGCGGCGGACTCGTCGTCGAGACGACGAACGCGGCGCCGGAGCGGCTCGCCGTCTCGATCGCGTCGCTCGCCGTCGCGGCGGACGGCTTCTTCGACGTCTCGTTCTTCGACGCGGAGAGGACGGCGGTCGGAAGCCTGTCGTTCGGCGAAGGCGCGACCTTGTGCGCGCGCGGCAATCCGGTCGCGGCGATTCCCGTCTCGGGCGCGGTGACGCTCGCCTCGAAGATGGGCTACTGGGCGGCGAATGACGCGCCCCGCTCGGCGACGGTCCTGACGGCCGGATCGGTCGTCGCGCCGGAGGGCGGCGTCGAGTGGACGAAGCGAGAGGGCTCTCGCAACCGCTCGGTCGTCGCGACGGCGACGGCGGTCGAGATGAAGATGATCGGCACAGTGCTGATTGTAAGGTAGAGAGGGTGGCGATCAACTACCCTTTCTACGCTTCTACACGGCTGACCTTAGGATCGGCGCGCCGAGGACGTCGCGCCCTACCCCCTACCAACTACCCCCTACCCCCTACCCACTACCAACTACCCACTACCCACTATCAAAATGCCACATCTTTCTCTTTCTTCGGCGGTGCTTCTCTTTGCTTTCGCGGCCTCGGCGGCGAGTCCGTTCGTGCGTGAGATCGACCTGGGGACGGTCGAGCTCGGCACGGGCGACCACGGACGCTTCGAGCGCGTGGACGGCGGCGTCCGCATGATCCTGCCGCGCTACGACGGGCGCAGCGAGAAGCAGCGCTGGCCGGCGGTCAGCTTCGCGCTTCCCGAGGACTGCTCCGACTACGACCGTCTCGAATACGGCATGTTCGCGCGCCAGGGCGACACGTTCTCCATCTCCTTCCGCGACCTGAAGGGCCACGGCGACTTCGAGCACAAGAGCGCGGACCGCGAGCCGCTGCGTCTGCCGGTCTACGTCGCGGACCTCTCCGTGCGCGGGCGGTTCGACTGGAAGCACATGAAGAACTTCTGCGTCTACCGGTCGCATCCCGGGGACGACGCCGAGTTCCTCATGAAGTCGCTGCGCCTCGTCTCGACGGTGCCCGAGCGCGCGCGGAGCCTCGCGAAGGCCTACGAGGACATCGGGCGCGGCGAGGAGGCCGCGAAGGCGCGCCGCGTCCTCGCCGACGCAGAGCGGGGCGCGACGAGCCTCCGCGAGGCGCGGCTCGCGCTCGCGCGGATGGCTGAGGACTACACTCTCGCGCGGCGCGCGGACATCCGCGCGCGCTCCGCCGCCGCGCACCCCGGGGCGGCGTTCGCCGTCGCCGAGCTCGACGACCTCGAGCGCGTCCGCCCCGTAGGCGACCCGCTGACGGCGGCGTTCCGGGTCGGCGGCGCGGAGGTGGAGCTTGCGCGGCGCGAGCGCGAGGGGCTGCAGGTCCTCGTGTTCGCGCCGGACGGCCGGGCGCTCACGAACGTCACGATCCGGGCGGGCGAGTTCCGCGACGGGTCCGGGAACCTGCTGCCGAAGGCCGAGGCGGCGCCGGTCGGGCGCGTCACGGTCAGGTCCACGAAGGGCCCGGCCAATCTGCTCGGCGAGCACTTCGACCCGATCTGCGACTTCACGAACGCCGTCGCCGAAGTCGGCGCCGGGCGCATCGAGGCGTTCCACGTGCGCTTCCGCGCGCTCGCGGAGACGCCGGCGGGCGTCTATCGCGGAGCGGTGACGGTCTCGGCCGACGGCGCGGGGGCGGCCGAGGTGCCGGTCTCGGTCGCGGTGCGCGACGTCACGCTGCCGGTCGCGCCGACGATCAGGACCGCGGTCTCCTGCTACGGCTCGAAGCTCCTCGGCGGGGACAAGCCGCGCTTCGAGGACTGGGTCCTCGACGAGTACCGCCTCAACCCGAAGAGCATCTACACCGACAGGCCGCCGTCCGTCGAGGACTGCCTCGCGAAGGTGAAGCGGGGCATGAACTACGTCCCGATCCTCTACATTCCGACGCCGCAGCAGAGCCACTTCGAGCTTCGGGGGCAGAAGAAGGGCTTCAAGACGGCGCGGGAGTACTGGAAGACCCTCTCGGACGAGGAGCGCGCGCACTATCCGCCGGAGCAGCTGGAGCGGACGCTCGCGCCCCTGCGCCGGGCGATGCCGGCCTACAGGGCGGCGGGGCTCCTCCCGTACGTAGCCGCGTACTCGTTCGACGAATACGAGGCGGACGCCATTCCCGCGATCGGCGAGCTGGCGCGCGCGGTCAAGCAGGAGTTCCCCGACCTGAGGATCGACACGACCGCCGTCCCCTCCGACGACCCGCGCACGCTCGGGACGATCAGCGGATGGATCGTGCCGACGGAGCGCTACGACCCCAGGGTCGCGGAGCGCTTCCGCCGCGACTACGGGGACCGGGTGTGGTACTACACGATCTACATGACGATCGACATGGACTCGCTCGCGTCCGTGCGCGCCGAGCTCGGCGCGCGCGCCTTCGCGCAGAAGGTGGACGGCTGGCTCGTGTGGACGGTCTCGCGGTGGTACACGAACGAGAGGCCGATCCTCGCGGCGGGCGCGACGGGCTGGAATCCGGAGAGCTTCCCGGGGCTGAACGGCGGCGGGAGCTACTTCTGCATGGGGCCGAACCGGCAGTTCCTGCCGACGCTGCGCGCGGAGGCGATCCGCGACGGCATCGAGGACCACTGCCTGCTCTCGATGCTGAAGGAGTCGAAGGACCCGCGCGCGCAGGACTTCCTGAAGCGGCTCGACCCGGCGCGCACGACCTACGACGCGGCGGCCCAGCGCCGCTTCCGCAGCTTCGCGTTCCAGATTCTTGGGCGCCCTTGAATTTGCCGTGTCTTGACCTCCCGCTTTTGATACAATACGCGCCATTGTTCGGGGCATGGTGTCCCGGGCGGACCATGAACGAAGGGAATACGCGGAATGAACGTATCTAAGGTACTGGCGGGCGGCATGCTCGCCCTCGGTGCGGTTGCGGGGTGTGGCCCCGCCAGGCAGGAGCTCCACATATACACCTGGAGCGACTACATCGCGGCGGACGTCATAGCCCGCTTTGAGAAGGAGAACAACTGCACGGTGGTGGTGGACACCTTCGACTCGAACGAGGCGATGTTCGCGAAGCTCAAGGCAGGGTCCACCGGATACGACATACTCATGCCGAGCTCGTACCAGATCCCGGTGATGGCGAGGAACGGGATGATCCTCAAGCTCGACCACGCGAAGCTGCCGCGCGTGCGCAGGAATTTCGACGCGGGATACCGGGGGTGCATCCTCGACCCGTCGTTCACGTACAACGTGCCGTACGCCGTGACCTACACCGGGTTCGCGTACCGCAAGGACAGGATCGGCTCCGCGCCGATCGACAGCTGGAAGATCTTCGAGACGGCGGCGCTCAAGGGGAGGATGTCGCTGCTCGCCGACATGCGCGAGACGATCGGCGGCGGGCTGAAGGCGCTCGGCTACTCGCTCAACTCGACGAAGAAGGAGGAGATCGACGCCGCGGTGAGGAAGGTGCTCGAGTGGAAGAGGAACATCGCGAAGTTCGACAACGAGCAGTACAAGACGGCCGTCGCGTCCTCCGAGTGGTTCGTGGGCCACGGCTACAGCTCCGACACGATACAGAGCATGCTCGACGACGACAACGTGGGCTTCGCGCTCCCGAAGGAGGGCTTCACCATCGCGTTCGACGAGATGGTGATATCCGCGGACTCCCGCCAGGTGGATCTCGCGCACAAGTTCATCGACTTCTGCTACGACCCGGACGTCGCGGCGGCGAACATGACCGAGGTGTGCGCCCCGATGCCGGTGGCGGCGGCGTTCCCGAAGCTCGACGAGAAGCTGCGCAGGATCGTGGTCCTGGACGCGGAGACGCTCAGCCACGGCGAGGTGCTCAAGGACTTCGACGACAACCCGGAGGTCCGCAGGCTCTATATCGAGGCCTGGGACAGGATAAAGGCCGGCGAATGACGTCCGGCCCCCGGGGGCCGAAGGAAAGGGTGCGAGCATGGCGAAGAGATCGAGCAGTGGCGGTGGCGGCGGCGAGCCGCTGAGGATAGGCCTCGTGGGGGCGGGCGGCATGGCGGCGTACCACGTGGAGGGGTTCCGCCGCGCCGGCGCGGAGGTGGTCGCGATAGCGGACCCGTGCGAGGCGGCCGCGGAGGCGGCCGCCGGGCGCTTCGGCGTGGCGCGCGTCTACGAGTCGGCGGGCGAGATGCTCGCGCAGGCGGACGTGGACGCCGTCTCCGTGATAACCCCGAACAGGTTCCACTGTCCGGTCACCCTCCAGGCCCTCAGGGCCGGGAAGCACGTCTTCTGCGAGAAGCCCCCCGCCCTCGACGCGCGGGAGGCCGCGCGGATGGCGCGCGCCGCGAAGAAGGCGCGGCGCGTGCTGATGTTCGACTTCAACAACCGGGCGCGGCCAGAGGCCGTGGCGATGAAGGCGGCCATCGAACGCGGCGACGCCGGGCGGATAAACTCGGCGCAGGCGCTCTGGGTGCGCCGCACGGGCATACCCGGGTTCGGCGGGTGGTTCACCACGAAGGCCCTCTCCGGCGGAGGCCCCGTGATCGACCTCCTGCACATGATCGACCTCGCCCTCCACTTCATGGGCTACCCCGAGCCGAAGTACGTGCTCGCCGCGACGTACCGGGACTTCATGGGCGACAGGCGCTTCAAGGGCCCGTGGGGCATCCCGGACAGGGCCGGCGGCGTGTGCGACGTGGAGGCGGCGGCGAACGGGCTCGTGCTCTTCAAGAACGGCTCCACGCTGTTCCTCAGGAACTCGTGGGCGGAGATGAACAAGCGCGAGGAGGTGTCCGTGACGTTCCAGGGCACCAAGGCCGGCGGCATGGTTAGGCGGCTCTTCGGCACGGACGGCATGGACGACACCGCCGAGGACGTCTGCGAGATGTACTTCCAGGGCGCGGACGGCGAGAGGGCGGACAGGACCGTCGAGGTGGAGCGGGACGAGGCGATGGGCCGCGTCCGCGCGGCGGAGAACTTCGTCCTTGCGGTGCGGAGGCGGGAGAAGCCGCTCAACACCCCCGACGAGGCAGTGAAGCTCATGAAGATAATCGACGGGATATACGCGTCGGCGAAGTCCGGCGCGCCGGTGCGCGTCAGGTGACGGCGCCGCGCCGAAAGGAGGCTGAAAGGAGGCTGTGGAAATGGTTGGCAGAAGGGGTTTCATCGGTTCGGCGCTCGCCGCCTCGCTTCTTGGCGGCTGCGCGACAACGGACAAGAAGCGTCAGATGGGGGGAAGATCGGTGACTGCAGACAGACTTGGCGTGTGCAGCTGGAGCTTCAGGCTCCCGCTCGACTCGGTCGCGGCGGAGATGAGGAGGATGGGGCTGAGGAACATCAACCTCGCCCTGCAGCCGTTCCTCGAGGGCGACGAGCGCCACGGGAGGGCGGAGGACGCCGGCTCGCGCGGGCGCGTGGAGGCGCGGCTCGCCTCGGGCGAATGGCGCATAACCGCCACGATGATATCGTTCAACCACGAGGACTACTCCACGCTCGACTCCATCCGCAGGACGGGCGGCATCGTGCCGGACGAGCACTGGGAGGCGGACCGCGCCCTCGTGGCGAAGGCGGCGAAGCTCACGGGCGAGTGGAAGGTGCCGTACATGCTGATGCACGCCGGGTTCCTCGACGAGTCCGACCGGGCCGCGCTCGACAAGTACCTCTACCGCGTGAAGACGCTCCGCGACATCTGCGCCGCCGAGGGCGCGCAGCTCATACTCGAGACCGGGCAGGAGACGGCGGACGACCTCGCGAGGTTCATGCCGCTCGTCGAGGGCGTGGGGGTGAACTTCGACCCCGCCAACATGATCCTCTACAACAAGGGGAGGCCGGTGGACGCCGTGAGGAAGATCGCCCCGTGGATCAGGCACGTGCACGTGAAGGACGCCAGGTACACGAAGACGCCCGGCACCTGGGGCGAGGAGGTGCCGTGGGGCGACGGCGACGTGAACGCCCCGCTTCTGCTGAAGGCGCTCGACGACGTGGGGTACGGCGGCGCGTTCGCGATAGAGCGCGAGGGCGGGGACAGCCGGGTCGCGGACATCGCGCTCGCCGCCAGCCGCATGCTGTCGGCCGTCTGACGGACGGAAAGAGGGAATGGCCATGGACGCCGCAGACGAGATTGCCCGCCTCAAGGGCGAGCGCAACGCCGTGATCCTCGCGCACAACTACACGCGGGGGGAGGTGCAGGACGCCGCGGACTTCACCGGCGACTCGCTGGAGCTCGCCCGGAGGGCGGCCGAGGTGGACGCCGACGTGATCGTGTTCTGCGGCGTGTGGTTCATGGCCGAGACGGCCAAGATCCTGAACCCGTCGAAGAGGGTGCTGATACCCGACCCGTCCGCGGGCTGCCCGATGGCCGACATGATCACGGGGGCGCAGCTGCGCGAGCTCAAGGCGCGGAATCCCGGCGCGAAGGCGGTGTGCTACGTGAACTCCACCGCGGAGGTCAAGGCGGAGTGCGACGTGTGCGTGACGAGCGGCAACGCCGAGAGGGTCATGGCGGGGTTCGCGCCGGACGAGCGGATCCTGTTCGTCCCCGACCGGCATCTCGGCGGCCATGTCGCGGGGCTCCTCGGGCGGAGCTACACGCTCTGGCCCGGGTACTGCCCCACGCACGCGGCGGTGACGGCGAGCGCGGTCGCGGAGGCGAGGCGCCTGCACCCCGGAGCGCCCGTGATGGTGCACCCGGAGTGCTCGCGGGACGTGCGCGAGGCCGCCGACGAGCGCCTCTCCACGGGCGGGATGTGCCGCTTCGCGCGCGAGTCCCCGCACCGGGAGTTCATCGTAGGCACGGAGACGGGCATACTCCACCGCCTCCGCAGGGAGAACCCCGGCAAGGCCTTCTATCCGATCTCGGACGGCATCGTCTGCCCGAACATGAAGAAGACGACCCTGGCCAACCTCGCCGAGTCGCTGCGCGAGATGAAGACCGAGGTCGAGGTGCCGCAGGACGTCGCCGAGCGCGCCAGGCGGGCGATCGACGCGATGCTTGCCGCCGGCTGACGGCCCCGCGGCGACGCGGGCCGCGCCGCCCAGCACAGCAAGGACATGGAAAGCTTCGGAGCCCTGTCGCTCGTCCCGCCCCTGGTGGCGATCGCTCTCGCGCTGACGACGCGCGAGATCGTGCTCTCCCTCTTCGCCGCCATCTTCTCCGGCGCGGCGATCCACGCCTTCATGGCGCACGCGGGCTTCCTCGCGGCGTTCCGCACGATCGTGGACCTGATTGGCGGCAAGACGGCAGAGAACATGCCGATGGTGCTCTTCCTCTGCCTTCTCGGCTCGCTCGTCTCGGTGGTGACGCGCGCCGGCGGCGCGCGCGCCTACGGGGAGTGGGCGTTCAGGCGCCTGAAGAGCGAGAGGTCTGTCAACCTCATGACGATCGTGATGGGGCTCATCATCTTCATCGACGACTACTTCAACTGCCTCACCGTCGGCACGGTGATGCGCCCGGTCACGGACAAGTTCAAGATCTCCCGCGCGAAGCTCGCCTACTTCATCGACACGACGGCCGCGCCCGTGTGCATCCTCTCGCCGATCTCCTCCTGGGCGGCGTACGTCATCTCGTGCCTTCCCGAGGGCATGCGCGAGAGCGGCCTCCACACGTACCTCTGCGCCGCGCCGCTCAACTTCTACGCCATCCTCTCGCTCGCGATCCTGCTCTCCGTCGCGCTCGGCCACCGCCTCGACGTCGGGCTAATGAGGCGCATGGAGCGCACGACCCACAGCCACCACGACGTCGGCGCGGAGGTGGTGATGCGCTCCGGGCTCGAGCCGATGCCGGTCTCGGAGCGCGGCCGCGTGATCGACCTCGTGCTGCCGATCCTCGTGCTGATCGGCTCTGCGACCTGGCTGCTCGCGCGCTGCGAGGCGGGCGTCGCGCTCGCCCTGTCCGCGCTGCTCACGCTCGTGTTCACGTTCTGCTTCCTCGTGCCGCGCAGGGTGCTCGACTACCACCAGTTCGCGGCGGCGACGCTCTTCGGCATCAAGACGATGGTCCCGGCGCTCGTCCTGCTCGCGCTCGCCTGGGGCATCTCGGCCGTGTGCAACGACCTGCTCGGGACCGGCCGGTACATCGCCTCACTGCTCGTCCGCGCGGACCTGTCGCTCGCGTACCTGCCGGCGGCGATGTTCCTCACGGCGGCGCTCTTCGCGTTCGCGACGGGCGCGAGCTGGGGCGCGATCGGCATTCTCGTGCCGATCGGCATGAGCGTCTGCCAGGCCGTGGACCCGTCCGCCGCGACGCTCACGCTCGCCGCGACGCTCTCCGGCAGCGTGATGGGCGACCACTGCTCTCCGATCGCCGACACCACGATCCTCGCCTCCGCCGGCGCGCAGTGCAAGCACATGAACCACGTGATGACGCAGATCCCGTACGCGCTCGCCGCAGGCGCAGTCTCCATCGCCGCCTACCTCGTCGCGGGCCTTCTCCTGGCGTGACCGCTCGCTTGCGCCGAGGGGCGGGAATTGGTATAATGCGCCCTGTTTTATTCGGCATCCAAGGAGATTGAGGTGAATCCCATCCAGACGTTGATTGATTTGCAGGAGGTTGACGGGCGCATCCGCGAGCTCGAGCGGGAGGCGAAGGACCTGCCGAGGAGAAGGGCGCAGGAGGCGGCCCGTCTGAAGGGGGTGAACGCGAGCCTCGACATCGCTCGCAACCAGCTGGCCGTCGCCCGGCAGCGGGTGAAGGACGCGGAGGGCGAGGCCGCCGCGGCGAGGAGCCGGGCGAGCGAGATGAAGATACGCCAGGCGTCCGCGTCCTCCAACAA
>CAVERN010000022.1:0-17059 GCA_963618095.1 bacterium
CCCTTGCCCTTCGGCCGCCCAAGATGGCTCATGAGCACCAGCGACGCGCCCTGCTCCAGCACGTACCTGATGGACGGAAGAGCCGCCTGCACGCGAGTGTCGTCAGTGATCTTCCCCGAACCGTCCTTCGCCATGGGCACGTTGAAATCCACGCGCATGAGCACGCGCTTGCCCTTCAGATCGACGTCCCTCAGAGTCTTCTTAGCCATTGCCGCCTCCCGCCTGTCACTTGGCCATCTTGTTCATCTTGAGCTGGGCGCGAGACTTGCGCCTGTCGGCGGCGTTCTTCGCGATCACGCCCTTCTTGACCGCCTTGTCGAGCCCGCTCACGAACTCCTTGAACTTCTTCTCGGCTTCCTCCTTCTTGCCGGCATCCGCCGCCTTGAAGAGCTTCTTGTGGTCGTCATGAAGCTGCGCCTTGACGGACGAGTTGCGCTTGTTCGCCTTGGCGTTCTGACGATCGCGTTTGCGGGCGGCACGGCCGCCTTTGATATTGGCCATTTTACTTTTCTCCTGATTTCTAAAAGAAAACAGTCGCGTATTTTATCAAAATCCCCTATTGACTTCAAGGGGCGAATTCAGTACAATACGCGCCGTTTTTTGCAAAGGCCAGGTTAGCACAGCTGGTAGTGCGGCTCATTCGTAATGAGCAGGTCGGCGGTTCGAATCCGTTACCTGGCTCCATCCTTGCGGAAGGGGCGGAAAAGCCCCCCGCAGCGCCTCCCTCGGAGCGCCTCCCACGTCAGAATCGCGGCATTCTCGCAAGCGCGTCTTCGAGTCCGTCGGGACGATTCCTCTGAAGCCACGTCCGGCGAAGCTCCTCGCGCACCGCGCCCAGGCGGCGGCTGTCGCGCCTGTGGCAGGCGGCGTCCACAAGGTTCGCCATGTACGCGACCTCCTCCGCCCAGATCGCCCCGATCCCGTAGATCGTCGGCGACGCGAACGCGGAGGCCGCATGCCGGCATCCCTCCGCCACGGCAGACACCTCGGCGAGCACCGAGTCCGTAAGGCCCGGATGCCGCGAATAGCCCCGGTCTCCGGCGAGGATCCTGTACAGCTCGCTCTCGCCCTCCCTCAGCGCCCCGCCGCGCAGATACAGCGTTCCGAGCCGGAGCAGCGTGCCGCCGAGCGGAACGCCCATCACCGTGTCCAGCGCCTCCTCAAGGTCCATCCTGTTCGCCTTCGCGCCGTATTCGGCGAACCATCCGCCCAGGACGATTCCCGGCAGGGACGCGGCGAGCGGCTGCCAGTCCCCGCCGCCGCCCCAGTCCGCGACGAGGAAGCCCCTGGCGCCGCCGAGCCGTCCGGCGGACTCCGCCGCGGACAGGCACTCGCGCACGCTCTCCACGCGCCCCGCAAGCGAATTGCGCGCCCCGGTGCAGGAGCAGACGCAGAAGTCAAGCCCGAAGCGTCGGAACGCCTCCGCCTCCGCGCGGAACGGATGGCCGCCCTCGCATCCGCGGACTATGGCGACCGCGTCCTTCGGCATCCGCCCGACCAGCTCGGGGCGCCGAAGCGCCAGGTCCGCCCAGAATGTCGGGCGGCGGCCGCGAGAGCGCACGGCGTCGAAGCGCCTCAGCATTTCGCCAAGGCGCTCCTCCTCGCGCTCCTCCGCGAACGGCGAGCCGTCGCCGTCGATGCGCCCGGGCGAATCAAGGTCCGGCACGAGCCCGACGTCGTTCATCCGGCAGTAGCAGTCAAGCTCCCGGATCTCCGCCGGGGCGAGCGGGGAGGCGAGAGAGCGCCCGGGGCCGTCCCCGTCCCCCCGAGGCCCGCGCCCGACGCACAGCAGAAGCCGATTGTAGCCGCAGACCTTGAGCAGGTCGACGATCTGCCTGAAGGTGGACATTGTCGGCACCTTCCCGCGGCTCACGTCGAGCACGTATCCGCGCACCTCAAACATCGCCGTGCGCCGTCCGCGCCGCATCGCGGCAGCTGCCGCAGAGGCCGAGCGGGTTCCGCGCCGCCGCAAGCATCCGCGCAAAGTCAAGGCCGAAGTCCCGCACGTTGCCGCACGGCGTCTGCACGAACCCGCAGGTCTGCAGGTCGCCGGTGTGCGACAGGAACGCGAACCCCCTGCCCCCTATGCACGTGCCCGCCTGCGGACAGCACGTGAGCTTCACGCGCTTCCCCCTCGCCCAGGCGATCACCGTGGCGACCTCGCCGTCGTCCGGCACCAGCCCGTCAAGGTCGCGCCCGCGGCCGGTGGGGACGAGGAAGAACACGTCGAGCCGCGTCGCCCCTTCGGACATCGCCCTCTCGTACACCGCGTCAAGCGCGCCGAGCGCGCCCTTCCTGGCGACCGTGTTCACCTGGAACGGCATCTGCGCCGCACGGGCTGCGGCCAGCGCCCCGAACACGGCATCCCACGCCCCGTCCACGCCCCGGAAGGCGTCGTGCGAGGCCCGGTCGGGGCCGTCCACCGAGAAGGAGCACGCCATGACCCCGGCGTCCTTCAGCTCCCTCAGCCTCTCCTCGGTGACGAGCATGCCGCACGGGGCGAGGACGCTCCTCATCCCGAGCGAAGCGGCGCGCCGGACCAGGTCCGCAAGGTCGGCGCGCGTCATCGGCTCGCCGCCGGTCCAGATGACCATCGGACGGATCCCGGCGAGCGAATCGATGACGCGCATGCACTCTTCGGTGGACAGTTCTCCCCGATGCTCGCCGCCGTCGGCGGACGCGCGGCAGTGCCTGCATTTCATCGGACACCTCCGCGTCACCTCCCACGCCAGCACGCGGGGGCTTGCAAAGCCAGCTCCGCCAACCCTCTTTCCGTCACCCTCAGTCTCTTCCATGCCGTCACTTCCCGCCACGCGCTCGTCGCGCCCCAAAAGCCTGTCTGGACGCGCATTATATCAGAGTCGCCCGATTGTAGTATAATCCGTCCGCCGTGGACAGCAGCGTAAGGATGCAGCTCGCCGAACTGGCGGAAAGGTACGAGACCGTCCGCTTCCTGGATGGCGACCCCTCGTGGTTCATGCACCAGGTGCGGGGGGACGCGAACCGGGAGGCCATGGCGTTCGTCGCCTCGTGCCTCAGCTTCGGAAGCCGGGCGCAGTTCATGCCGAAGATACAGTGGCTGCTGGAGCGCTCCGGCGGCGACGTCGAGGGATGGATCGCGCGCGCCCGCTTCGAGGAGTGCCTCCCGCCGGACTCCCACCGCTGCTTCTACCGGTTCCTCACCTGCTCGTCGATGAACGCGCTCCTCCGCGCATACCGCAGGATCATCGCCGCGCACGGGTCGCTCGGCAGCTTCGTCAGGACGGAGGCGGACGGCACCGGCTACGGCGCCGTGTCGGCGATATGCAGGCTCTTCGCGACGGCGGGATGCGGCGCGGCCGTGCCGAAGGACGCCCGCTCCGCGTGCAAGCGCGTATGCATGTTCCTGCGGTGGATGGTGCGCAGCTCCTCGCCGGTCGACCTGGGCCTGTGGGCGGACTTCATCGACCGCAGGACGCTGATCGTCCCGCTCGACACGCACGTTGCCAGGCAGGCGCGCAGGCTCGGCCTCCTGCCGGGCGGCGGCGGCGCGTCGATGGGCGTCGCGAAGAGGCTCACCGCCGCGCTGGCGGAGGCATTCCCGGACGACCCTCTGCGCGGCGACTTCGCGCTGTTCGGATACGGCATCGCGCACGGCCGCCGCGGCGCAGAGCCTATCCGCGCTCGAGGAACCGCCCCGTCCCGGCATGGGTGAAGCGCCCGCGGTCGAAGGCCAGAGCGCCGTTCACGAACACCTTCTCCATGCCGGCGCAGAACGAATGGCTCCGCGCATAGGTGGCGGTGCCGCGGAACTCCGCCTCCCGCCACACGGCGACGTCGGCGTACGCGCCGCGCTCGAGCGTCCCGCGGCCGCGAATGCCAAACCGCCGCGCCGGCACGGACGTCATGCGGGCGATGGCGGACGCGTCCGGGCCGTCTCCGCCGTGCGCATGCGCCACGCGCCGGTAGAACTCCGGCATCGTGCCGTACGCCCTCGGATGGGGATGGTCGGAGCCGAGCGGCCCCCACGGAGCGCGCAGCGAGGCGTCGCTTCCGGGCACCACCCACGGCATCGCGAGAATCCTGCCGAGATTCTCCTCGCTCATCCCGAAGAAGAACGCGCCAGTGCGGCAGAGGTCCCTTTCGAGAATGCGGCAGACCAGTTCGCCGGGAGTGGCCGCAGGGCACTCGCCCGACTCCAGCAGCTCGGAGACGGTGCGCCCGGAGAATCCCCGGTTGGCCTCGTGCCACACGCCTCCTATCATCACCTCGGACCAGTCCCGTCCGGACGCGTCTATCTCGGCGGCGATCCGCGCCCTGGCGGACGGATCCCGGAGGCGCTCCATCTCCGCGACGGCGGCGCCCTCGCCCGCCCAGTCGGGGAATACCACGTCAAGATCCGTCCCCGCGGCGCAGAACGGATACCTGTCGCTCCCGAGGAGAAGCCCGCCGTCGACGGCGTCCTGCATCTTCTCGAGCACGGCGCCGATCTTGCCCCAGTTCCGCCTCCCGCTCGTCTTCAGGTGCGATATCTCGGCGCGGATGCCGGTCGCGCGCACGAGGTCCAGCACCTCGTCGATCGCCTCGAGGATCCTGTCGCCCTCGCTGCGCATGTGCGTGGCGTACATTCCGCCGCGAGCCGCCGTCGCCTTCGCGAGCGCGGCGACCTCCTCGGGGGTAGAGTACTTCCCGGGCTGGTAGATCAGCCCCGTGGTGAGCCCCCACCCGCCCTCGTCGAGGGACTGCTCGAGAAGCCGCGTCATCCGGGCGAGGTCCTCCGCGGACGCGGCGCGGCCGCGATACCCCACGACGGACGAGCGCAGGGTGTTGTGCCCGATGAACTGGACCGTGTTTATCGACGGACGCGCGGACTCCAGCGCCGCCCGGTACTCCGCGAGCGAACGCCATACGAGCCGGTCGCCGAGGACGCTCGCCCAGTCGCCCGAGAGCCTGGCCTCGCCGTAGCGCGGAGCGGCGCTCCCTCCGCACTGCCCGTTCACCTCGGTGGTGACGCCCTGGCTAAGCTTGCTCGGGGCGTCCGGCTCCACCACGAGATATGCGTCGCTGTGGCTGTGGGAGTCGATGAACCCGGGCGAGACCACGCACCCCTCCGCGTCCACCACCAGGTCGAAGCCCGAACGCGCGGAGTCCGGGGCCGGGCCGGGCGCCACGTCGGCGATCCGGTCGCCCTCGATTGCCAGGAACCCGCGAAAGCACCGCCGCCCGGTCCCGTCCGCGACGGTGCCGTTCTCGACGAGTGTGCGCATCACGCCCTCTTCACGTCAAGCGTGAGGTTCCTGCGCGAGACGACCCTCACCTTCGTCCCCACCGGAAGCGCCTCGTCGGCATCGGCGTTCCACTCCGCGTCGCCGACGACCACGCGCCCGGCAAGCCCGGGCTCAATGGCCACGGCGACCTCGCCAACCCGTCCGGCGAACTCGTCCGCGAGCGCGCTGCCCTCGCCGTTGTCCCCCAGGAACACGCCCTTCACGTAGCGGCGCAGCGTGACGAGGTAGACGAGCGAGAAGAGGGAGAAGAGGACAAGCTGCCACTTGAGGGACGGGTTGAACGGGTCCGGCAGGAGAAGCACGAGCGCCCCGACCGTCGCCGCCGCCAGGCCGAAGAAGAACATCACGAACCCCGGCGTGAGGATCTCCGCGAGCATCAGGCCCGCGCCAGCATACAGCCACAGCCAACCGACATCAAGAAAGTCCATAGCATCCTCCTCTGCCAATCATTCCCATGCCGCCGATTATACCATGATTCAGGCGGCCGCCGAATCATTCGCAGCCCGTGCGGCGGTAGATCCTGGCGAGGGCGTCGGAAAGGCGGATCGAGCCCTTCCAGAGCGGGAGCGCGGAGCCGGCCTCGCCGCGCACGCCGAGACGGACTCCGCGGAGCCGGAGCAGAAGGGACGGGTCCCTGACCAGCGCGTCGCCGAGGAGGTACAGCACCGCGACCACGTGCTTGCAGGGCTTGGACCAGTCCGGGCAGCTGCACCAGAACCTGTCCGCCCCGAGCGTCGGACAGGCGCTCACCCCCGCGACGGAGAAGCACTCGCTCACGACGGTCGGCATCTCGCCTGCGAGGATGCGGCCCACGGACATCGCGCCGAGCCGCTCCACTAGGCCCGCGCCGCCACGGGGCATCGCGGCGAAGTCGATCTTCACGACGTACGGATCCGAACGTCCGCCAAGCACGGTCGCCTCCACGTGCGGACCGTCCACGCTGATCGAGGTTATCTGGCCCTGCTCCGCGTAGGACCTGCCCCTGCCCGTGCGCGGGCCGAGCCGCATCGCGGCTATCGCCTGCATCCACTGCCTGGCCCACCACGCCCCGCGCGGGACGATCCGCACGTCCTGCGCCCGGAACCCATGCGCGATCCGCGGCGAGCGCGGCAGATATCGCTTCTTGCTCACGGCACGGCCCCTCGCGCAGACTACACCATGAACGGATTGGACGCGACCTCGCGGCCTATGGTCGTGGCAGGGCCGTGGCCGGGAATCACCTGCATCTCGGAGGGGAGCTTCGCGAGCAGCGCAAGGGACTTGCGCATGGCGGCCATGCTGCCCCCGGGAAAGTCGGTGCGCCCGCACGAGCCGGCAAAGAGCGTGTCGCCCGAGAGCAGGCGGCCGCCGACCTCCATGCACACGCTGCCGGGAGTGTGCCCGGGAGTCTCCATCACGCGAATGCCGAACCCGGCAAGGTCCGCCGCCGCCTCCCTCACGTCGCGAAGCCCCTCCGGGCGCGGGACGCCCGGATAGTCCGGCGGCATCTGGTTGAGCGGATGCCCCAGCATCGGCCAGTCCGCCGGATGCGCGTAGACCGGGAGGCCGGGATGCGCCGCAAGCAGCCCGGGGATGGCGCCTATGTGGTCGAAATGCCCGTGGGTCAGCAGGATCGCGGCCGCATCGAGCCCGCTCTCGGAAATGGACTTCTCGATCGAATCGGCGTCCTGCCCGGGATCGACCACGGCGCATCTGCCGCCCGCGGAGACGATGACGCAGTTCACGCAGTACGAACCCACGGACACTACCTTGAACGAGACCACCGCAAACCTCCTGCGCATGCAAGCCCGGCCCCTCGACCCAAAGGCCTGCGTCCATCACCACAGACTACCGAAAAATGGCGGAGGAGGAGGGATTTGAACCCTCGGTACGGAGATTAGACCGTACGACGATTTAGCAAACCGCTGCCTTCAGCCACTCAGCCACTCCTCCCGAAAACGCCGCGTATGATATCACAATCGCCGACAGGATGCAAATGCGTCGTTTCTCCGCCACGCACACCTGCCGGGAGATGCCTGCCGTCATTGACGCTCCGCGATCACGAGGACTCCGCGGCAGGTCCGGAGCGGAACGGACATCGCGCCGTCCGCCGCCGCCGTCACCTCCACCGGCCCGTCGCCGTCGACGGCCCTGATCCTGTAGCCCTTGCGCGGCATGGCGAACGTGACGGAATGCTCTGCGATCCTCTCGCCGTTCGGGTCGTCGATCGCGGCCACGAAGAGCGCATGGTCGCCGCTGCCGGAGCGCGAGACGAAGTGGCCTACGGCCAGCGCCGCCCCGTCCGCCGCCTTCACGTGGCGGAACGCCGTGCCCGACGACTCGCCGAGCTCGCCCTCCACGCCGACGAGGTCCGTCGTCATGCGCCGGAACCTCATGTAGTCCGGCGAGATGCGGTGGAGCGCCGCGTTGACCTTCTTGAGCGGCTCGTACACGACCGTGGGGTTGCCGTCTGCATCGACGGCGTTGACGTCCCAGCCGCTCCAGGACGGCGCCCAGCACGCCCAGATTATGCACTCTGCTCCATAGGCAAGCGACGCGGCCGCCTGATAGCGCAGACGAGGCTCGTTCAGGATTGGATGGTCGGCCTTCTTGTTCCCGTTGTACCTGGTCGCCTGCAGATAGAGCCAGTGGCTCTTGCCGGTGGCGGCGCAGGCGTCGGCGACAACGCGGAGATTGTCGTAGAACTGCCGAGGCGTCACCTTCCAGGCGAACGGATAGAAGTCATAGCAGATGTAGTCGAGCGGCATGTGCCTGCAGTATTCCGCGACGTACTTCTCGTAGTCCCTCGTCCCGAGCTGGGACATCGCGCGTTCGCGTCCAGCAGAGTCCGGCAGCGCATAGTTCGGGAACAGGTTGAAGAACGGGTACTGCTCCGGGTAGGCGTCCATCACCGCGCGCGTGACCTTGGCGAGGAACGGGTAGTCGAGCGCGTTCGGCTCGTCCCACACGGACGAGCCGGCCACGGCGGGATGGTCGGGCGTCTTGCCGAAGTATGCCTTGAGGCGGTCGACGTCCCAGCTGTGCCAGCGCTCGCCGTTCACGAACTTCTTCTTCGGGTCGCCGCCGAGCCACCACCAGTCGCCGGGCATCACCCACCCTCGGAACGCCATCACTCCGTGCGCGGAAAACCAGTCCAGCACCTTCGCGCTCGCGTTCCCGTAGACCATCACGTCTATGCCGCAGTCGGCGAGACGCTTCACGTCCTCCTCCTTCGGGTCCTTCAGCCCGCCGAAGCCGTAGGAGCCCACGACGAGCCTCGAGCGGTCGAGCCGCGGCTTCCGCGGGAAGGCCGAGAGGAAGTTCCTCGCGACGGGCAGCCACGACCGGTAGGCGTTGTCCGCCCGCCAGCGGTTGCCGGCCGAGGCGTAGTCGCAGAAGCGGACCGTAGCGGGATTCCTCTGGTCGGGGTTCTGGCCGTTGAGGCCGACCGGCAGGGGCGCGGCGACGGTAATCGCCATCTCGTCACCGCACGGCGAGCGCTCGAGCCTGAAGCCCTCCGCCATCTTGCCGAAGTCGCCGGCGCGAACCGCCTCGGCAAGCTCGCCGTCGCCGAAGCGGGAGTCGCGGGAGAGCAGGACGGGGCCGCGCGTGAACGCCACGCTGTCGCCGAGACGGTGCGCCTCGACCGTCAGCGGAAGCTCGAGGCTCACGGCGTCGCCCGGCCGCCACTCGCGGGCGACCGTGACGTAGCGCGTAACGTATGCGCCGCTCTGCCTGCGTTCGAAGCGGATCTCCCTGCCGTTCACCTTCACGGCCGCGCCCGCCATCGCCCAGCGCGGCACGCGCAGGGACAGCCTGAACTTGGCCGGCCTCGCGCCGCGGTAGCGGATGTCGACGGACCCCGTCTTCGGATAGAGCGTGTGCGTCTCGAGGAGGACCTTCTCCTTCAGCGCGGGGACCTCTACGGAGGCGCGGGAGGAGACGTACTGGTTCACGAACACCTCGTCGCCGCGCGCCGTGAGGATCGAGCGCATGAAGGAGAGGAATCCGCGCGGCCCGTTGGCGTTGCAGCAGTTCGTGTGCATGCGGCAGTGGAGCTGCCCTTCGCTGCGCGTGCCGTCGAGCGGCGTGTAGGACGTGAAGCGCCGCCCGTCGGGCGAGAGCGAGCCGAGATACGCGTTGTGGAACGTCCGCTCCATCTGGTCCGCCCAGCGCGGCTCGCCCGTGAGCGCGAGGAGCTTCTCGCAGAGGCGCAGCCACGTGATCGTCACGCACGTCTCCTGGGTGGACGGGAACGGCTCGTGCTGATGCCTCGCGCCGTGGTACCAGTGCTCGCACGAGGCGCCGGAGCCCGCAAGGTTGATCTCCTGGTCGGCGATGTCCCACGCCGTCGCGACGGCCGCGTCCATGAGGTCTTTCCGCCCGGTCTCCTGCGCGTACTCGACCAGGCCCTGGTAGCAGCTCATCATCTCGTAGGCCTTGCCGCGGTTCGTGGGCACGCCCTGCCAGAGGCTCTTCGAGGGCATGGCGCTCCGCTCGGACACGGGCGCGCAGGCGGCGGCGAAGTCGAGAAGCCGCGGGCCCTTCGGGTTCTCGGTCATCTCCCTGACGATGAAATGGGCGAACTCGAGGTAGCGCGCCTCGCGCGTGCGCCGGTAGAGCCACATCACCGGCTCGAGGCAGCTGCAGCTCGGCTGGCCGGCGTAGTTGCCGGTCTCGGCGATCGTGACCTTGGCGCCGGGGCCGACCGCCCCGATCAGCCAGTCGCAGAGGCGCGAGCACGCGCCGAGCGCCCTCTTCGCGAGCGCGGGGTTCGCGTCCTTCATCGCGTCGTGGTAGTGCAGAAGCCCGAGCATCGTGTACTTGCAGCCCCACACGTCCCAGGTCCCCTTGCCCGCGCGCCTCTCGGGCGCGTAGTTCCCGAGATAGCCGTCGTCGAGCTGCTTCTCGAGCAGGTTCTCCACTCCGGCGTCAAGCCGGGCCTTCAGCCCCGCGTCCCCCGTCATCGTCCAGAACGGCGCGGCCGAGTGCATGTACTTGCCCCAGAACTCGGTCTGCCAGAGCCCGGTCTCCGTGCGCTCGCCGTAGCATTCCGTGAGGTAGACGGGGTCCTCGGCGAAGACGTGGCTGCGGAGCATCAGGCCCAGCCGGTCCCCGACCGGGCCCTGCAGCGACACGTCCCCGTCGGCGATCTCGACGCAGGAGACCTGGGCCTGACCCATGGCAAGCTGGACTAACGCAAGGGAAAAAACGGCAACTCTTCTCACAGATACATCTCCTTCCTTTTGTCTTTATTTTTCAGCCAATTCGTAGAGCTTCGTGTCCGGCGCCGCGAACGTGTCCGTGAACTCCGCGACGTCTCTGGCCACGGTCCGCCCGTCCATGAGGTCCACCACCTTCGCAACCTTCCGCGGCAGACGGATCTTCTTCGCCCCGCCAGTTCCGCAGTGAAGCGCCAGCAGCCGGCCGTTACAGGAGACTGGCATCAGCTCGTCCACGTAGAAGAAGCATCCCGCCGCCGCCTCGATCTCGCGGAACTTCTCAGGCGTAAGGTCGCGGTAGTCGTAGGCGTACGCCGATTTCCAGCCATGCATGTCTATGATCGGAACGCCCTTCGTCTTGAAAGGCACTCCCGCCCACGTCCGCACACGCCCGGCATCCACCGTATGACCGTCCGAGACGCCCGGCGCATAGCTCCACACCACGGTGCGCCCGTCCCGGCAGACGAAGTCGCGCAGGATCTTCGCCTTCTTCGGCGTAAGCACCCACGAGGCGCCGAGGACTGCCACCTTGACGCGGGACAGGTCGAGCTTCGGGAGATCGTTGAACGAGCAGGTGTCGTACACGACGCCCGTGCGGCCCACCGCATTCCGCAGCGTCTCGCCGCCGCCCAGCGACGGCACAAAGCCGTCCGGGCACTTGGCCCGCGGCTCGGCCATGGAATAGGCGCTGTCCGGATCGGCCACGACCAGCACCTCGGCCTCGGGCGCAGGGAGGTCGCCGCCGAATCGCCTCTGGATTTCGGCGAACCGCGCGATGCGCCGACGCACTTCGGGGTTTGTGTACATCTTGCCCCACATGTCGAACCACCAGAACGAAGTCCCGTTGACGAGCGCGAACGCCGCCTCGCGCGTGTTGCCCGCGACGGTTTCGGCAGGTGTCCGCCAATAGCTCCAGGCGGCCGTGCACCACGGAGGGGTGAGCGTATCTGGCCAGAAGTCGATCTCGTGCAGCACCCGCTTGCCCGCAAGGCGCAGCGTGCCGCTTACCGCCATCGAGCCCGTGCCGAAGCCGCACTGGCGCTCGGTGTACGTCGCCGGTGACGAGAAGAAGTCTATGTCAGGCGATGCGACCACGCGCTCGTAGTCGAGATGGCAGATCGACCCGAAGTTCTGGTTGCAGATGAAGTAATAGCCGAAGAATGCGCCGATCTGCTTCCTGGCGCCGACCCTGCTCCGCAGCTCATGAGCGAAGTCAAGAACCGCATCCGCCACGATTTCGTTGTGGAACCTCCAATACGCGATCTTCTCGCCCTCGGTCTGCGGGTCGAACAGCACCCCTTCGAACGCACCCTTCATCATCGCGTCCTTGGTAGGCACCGCCGCGCCGAAATTCAGTCCGCGCCTTGCGCACCACTTGCGCCAGGCGGCATCCTTTGGCGCGCTGCCGTAGACCGGCAGGCCCCACTCGAACCATTCCGTCGTCAGGCCGGCCATCAGCGAGTAGGCATCGATCCGGTCGCCCCACTTGCCTTCAAGGTAGGCGACGAGATCATTCAGGTACCGCCGAGTCTCATTTCGCCAGCGCGGCATGGTGGCGGCATGGGAGATCATCTCGAAACTGTCGAGGTGCAGGCTGCGCGTCAGCCAGAACGGCGAGTTGAGGTCCAGAAGGCAGAAGAGCCTCGCGTTCGGATTCTCCCGGAGGATGTCGCCTATCATCTCGTCCACCGGCGCGAAATCGTACTTGCCTATGCCAAGCCATACAGGCGGATAGTCCGAATACGGCTTGCCGAGGGCGTTGATGGTGTTGCACACCCCAAACGCGCGCATGTCTACGCCCATCTTCGGGAACGCCGCGGTCTCCGCAAGCTCCTTCTGGAACGACCTGTACGCCATCAGCTGCGGCCGCATCGGAACGGCGGCCGCAGAGGCGAACGCCAGCACGGCAATGGTCAGGCAAAGCCTTTTCATCATCGACATCCTCTCATTGTTTTCCAGCCCAAAGGCGAATGATCTCCGGAAGCTCTTCCGGCGACTCCATGTAATAGGGCGTGAACACGATGTGGTTTAGCCCGTACCGCGTGCCGGCCGGCGCGGCCGTGCCAGACTGTGCGCGGTCGGTGAAGACAAGCGTCGCCTCGGACGATCCGGCCCGGAAGACGAATCGGAAGCACGTGAGCCAAGGACGGCCCTTCGGCTGTCGGCGCCGGACGTAGCCGAGCGGCCCGATTTCCTGCGCACCCTCAAGTTTTGCCGTGAATTGCGCGGGCTTCCACGCAGGGGGGCGCCACGACGGATCCAGAATGCTCGGATAGTCGACGACCGCGAATTCCAGAGAATAGAACCCGCCCGGACGAAGGCCCGTCAACTTCTGCTCCAGGCGATTCGGACGATCCGCCACCGTGAACACCGCAAGCCCGTCCCCTACGCCGTTCGGGCGATTCTGCCGCCCCTGCTTGAGGCCATACCCTGCGATGCGCTCCGCCTTGACCGAACCTTCCGCCGCCGACGCCACCGTCCAGTCGGCAAACGCCTCGTCGAAGTCGGCGTTGCGCACTATTCCGGGCGCCCAGGCATAGCCATAGCGCGCCGCAATGTCATCACTGTTGCCCTCGATGCAGTAGTGGCGCAGGATCCTATGGCCCCATCTGCGGATCTCGTCATTCGCGCTGTTCAGTCCGCCAAATCCCACGCCGCCGATATCGGCGAACTCCGGCTGCGTCGCGAACGCCCGCAGGAGTCTCGAATAATGCGCCTTGAGATCGACCTCCGGGCTCGTGTAGCTCGACCAGACGCCAAGTCCGATATAGGGCGCCATCCAGAACATGACGCGCCCCCTCGCCGCCGGCACATAGGCGACAGACTGCCGGAGGAACCGTGCGAAGTACCCCTCCCACTTTGCCGAGGCCTCCGGGTCCCGAAGCGCCGGCGCATACGCCTCCGGCACGAGCATTGCCGTGCCTCGTCCGGAGTTGACGATCGCCGATATCTCGGACGCCTTTGCCGCCCTGTCCCGGAATATCGCCCCGTAGTTCGAGTCGCTGTAATAGGTGTTTACCTGCGACAGAGGGTTCTCCCTTATCATCCGCCAGACATTCTCGGAATACGCCCAGTCGCAGTAGCGCACGACAGCCTGCCCCCACTTTCCGCACAGTTCGACGGGATTCTCGTCGATTAGCACGTCCAGCCCATGTCGCCAGGCCACGCTCGCCATCGAGCGATAAAGGAGATCCCGGTCTTGGCGGTTCGGATTAAAGACGCCGCAGCTGTCCCCGCCCCCTATGAGCGACAGTCCTCTTTCGCGGAAAAAGCCCATGTCTGACGCCTCCCGCTTCGCAAAGAAACGGGTTGCGCCGTTCATCGTGTTGAAGACGGCAAGCCCGTCAAACCGGCGCATGAACGGCAGCTTGTAGTCGAAGCTTCCGTCCGGCCGCTTGCACGCTCCATCCACAAGCGACGGCGCCACGCCGGCAATGGCCTTGACCGCATGGATGCGCAATGTGCCGCCTTCGCCGGCGCCGCTCACGGTCAGCGTGTGCCAGCCCGCCTTCACGTAGCGTTGCGTCTCCATGCGACGCTCGCCCTCGCGTGGGCGCACCACCGCATTGGCTCTGCCGTCCAGATAGCCGCGCCCCGCGCCACTCGCGCCCTCGAATGAGATCCACACCCAGCCATCTTCGGGCCGGTAGAACCTCACCGCGCCATCGGTCAGTGGAGCCTTCACAAGCTCGGTCACGAAATTGTTGAGCCGCCGCCCGGCCGGCCCATGCGCAACCGCCGCGCAGGCCGTCAGCTGATAGTCGTTCGTGGCGAGCGTCTGGCCATCGGCGCCGACGACACGAACCGCGATCGCATGCTTGCCGACGGACAGCCTGCCCAGATCCAGGCGCGCGCAGCCCATGGCGTCAAGCGGTGCGCTGCTATTCCTCCCGCCAACCGTCCCCAGGAGCGTGCAAGCCTCAACGCCTCCCTGCGGCTGCCCTGGCCAGTAGAAGGCGAGTTCGGCCTTTTCCGCCGAGACCCGATCCAGCAATGGCTCGACCGGAACGATGCGCACAGGACGCACACGGGTGTATTTCACGGGAACCGTCCGGCTTCCGCGGATCGCAGGCTCGTCCAACGGCTCCAGCATCAGCCCCCGAACCGCGATGACCACCTCATTCAGTGGCCCGGTTCGCCCCCGAATCGCATAAGATACGGTATCGGCGCTCATCCCAGATGACGGCGCGGCGAACTCCATCGCGACCGTCTGCCAGTTGCCGCCCGTGCCATCCGGGATTTCCGCGCTGACACGGAGCGCCCCCGCCTCGTCAAAGACCGCAAGCTCCAGCGCAGCCCCCAGGGCCGGGGCCACCCGCACGTCCGCCGCCATACGGTAGCGCGCACCCGGCACAAGCGTGAGATACTTCTGGGCGACCGACCTAAGCTCCTCGCTGCGGAAGGTGATTTCCGTCACGCCATCGCCCAGGACCTTCAGCTTCGGCGCGTTTTCCTGCCAATCCGCCGGCTTCGCCCATGTCCATACATTACGGCAAGACCAGCCGGACGGACTGCCCATCCCGTCGTCAAGCGAAAAGTCGGGATTGAACAGCAGGTTGACCGCAAACACACACAAACCTAGCAGCATCTCGCAACTCCCATGTGGATTTCTTCCGACGTCATAACGTCCGTCCCCGCGAGCCTCAACCGGTGCGGATCATCGGATCGATACGACAAGCCCCTTGGCCGCGCACCTCGCCTTCAGGACTACCGTGCGGTTGTCGACAATCTCGATCCTGTAGCGCTTCGGCAACTCTGCGCCCTTGAACCACGCCTTCTGGTCTTCGGTGAGATTCTGGCCGAACTGCGCAAGCGTGAGCTGCGTCGCGCTCTCGGGGACGAAGCGGCTTACATCAACCTCAAAGGTGTTCAAGGAATTCTGAGGGTCTATTATGTGAAAGCCGTTGGGGCACTCGATCGGGATGGAGTCCGCCGCATATCCAGTCTCCGGGATCTCGAACCGCAACGTCGTGCCATGCCCCACAATGCACCTTCCCGCCCGAATTCTCGGCGTGGCGCCCTGAAGGGTAACACTGTTGCCACTTGCCCAGGCGTCACTTCCGAGCCAGATCCTATCCGTGCGCTCTCTATCCACGGTATGCACAAGGCCGTTTGAGATGACGAGATGGTTCTCCACGCCCGTCAGCTTTATCTCCTTCCCATAGATTTCGCCGTCAGACATGACGCGAATGACGTTCCGTGCGCCAAGCAGCGTCGCGGAACTGCCGCCGAAGATAATCGTGTCGTTCGTATTATTATTCGGATGCCACGCCGAGAACACGGCTCCATTGTCCACCGTCAGCGAACAATTCGTCGTAGTCTGCATGAAATAGTAGCCGTAGCCGAGCGACGGGCACCAGTTGAAGCCTGCGTCAAAGCAAATCCTGTTGCCGACCGTTCCTTGATTCCCCATGCCGAAGAACTTCTCGCCTACGGCAAAATCCGTATTTTTCCCGGCGACGCGGAGGTTGAGCCCCGGGGACGTCTTGAACGCTGCGCCTTTCCAGACCGAATCGACTATGTCGATGGTGGCATTGGCGGCGGAAGAGAAGTCGCCCGCACCGGTTCCGCCGTTAATCTCCACCGTCGCGTTGGTCAGAGAGAACACGACCCCATAGCCCTTCGCTTCAATGTTGCCTTTGGTCTTGACGGTCCCGCCATCGACGATCAGCCGGTTTCCCCTGGTCATGGCACCATTCTCATGGAAACCGACGTAGAGACCTTTGGCCACAAAAGATGCCCCATCCGCCACGCGAAGCACATTGCTGTGGGAATGGTAGCCGTTGATATAGAAACCTGACAGGTCCATGGTGGTTCCGCTTCCATGGACATCAAGGACGTTGCCTCCGGATTTCCCATCCTTGCTGTACGCATCCGAATAACTGTAGTCGCCGGTCAGCATGACTTGCGAGCCTTCGGCGATTTCAAGCAATGTACCGCCGCTGATTGCATCGGCAGAACCCTTGTTCAGGAATAGACGGTTGGCATACAGCCTGGAGTTCCCGAGCAAATGCAGCTTGCCTCCAGACGTTTGCCAAACGTTCACGCAGAACTGATCGCAGTTCGTGATGACGCATCCGTCGGTCACGGTCGTCTCATAGCCAGCGTTCTGGAACCAGTACATGTCTTTGCCGTCGCGATCGATTACGCCGCCGCGAATCGTGCCATTGTTCGCAAAGAATCCATGATTCTCGGTGTTCCCTTCCACGACCTTGAGCGCGTGGTTGCCGCTGGAGGCAAAGTCAAGCGCTACCGTTTTGAAGGCGAACGAGAACCTGCGGACCGTCATGTCCTTCGACATCGTAAACGTGGAGTCCAGCCCAAGCCTTACGTAGTCGTTTGAGCCGGGAAGTTCCGTGAGCGAAGGATACAATGTCTGCCACGCGGAGAGGTCGGCAAGGTCTCCCCCGGCCACGGTGAAGTCATATATTCCGGCAAACGCCGAACAAGACCCGCCAATAAGGATCGCGCCGCTCACAGCGAGAATATGTATTTTTTTTCATCAGCAACCACCTTTCCGTTGTGCCGAAGTCGTGTTCAGCGCACCCGGCCGTCACCGCGACGACCCAAAGACCACCAGGGATTCGACTG
>CAVERN010000023.1:0-15977 GCA_963618095.1 bacterium
GTTTCTTGTAGCTGACCATCTTGATTTCCTTTTCCCTTGTGGGTTCGAAACAAACGGGGGCGCATTATATCGCTTTCCGCCCGCTTTTTCAAGCAATGCCGCGCAATGGGCGCAATCCAGATGCGTCGGCCCTGCGGCGGCCTATGCGTGCACGGGGGAGGACTCGCGGTCGTGCACCTGGCTCCGGTAGAGGGACCATCCGTTGTTCAGCCAGAACGAGATGCCGCACACCCACATCGTCGGCAGGAGAAGCTCGTGGTTGCCGGATATCTCCGCGACCATCACTATCGCCGTGAGCGGACACCTCACCGCCGCAGCGACGAAGCCCGCCATGCCGACGAGCGCGAACGCCGCCGGGTGTATGCCCATGCTGCTCGGCAGCACCGCCTCGAACGCGATGCCGACCGCCGCCCCAAGAGACCCGCCGCAGACGAGCGCCGGGGCGAACACGCCGCCGGAGCCGCCGGAGCCGACCGTGCAAGCGGTCGCCACGACCTTGAGCAGGAAGAACAGGAGGAATCCGTGCAGCGGCCAGTGCCGCACGACCGTCTCGGAGAGGACGGCGGAGTCAGGCGTGGCGAACAGGTGCGAGATCACGTTGTAGCCGGGGCCCATGACGTCCGGGAGGGCGAACCCGATCGCGCCGGCGGCCAGGCCCCCGATGGCGACCTTCAGCCACGACGGCATGTCCAGGCGCGTGAAGAACGCCTCCGCCCCGCGGAAGAAGCTGATGTAGAAGCGCGCCCCGAGCGTGACGACCAGGGCGAGCGCGATGTACGGGAAGAGGCGCATGCCGTTCTCGAACGAGTAGCTCGGCATCGCGAAGAGCGGCCGCCACCCGAGGAAGCACGCGAAGACCGTGTAGGACACCGCGCTCGCGACGAAGGACGGCAGTATCACGTCGTACTCGATGTCGCTCGACGAGTAGAGGATCTCCGACGCGAAGAGCGCCCCTGCGAGCGGGGCGCGGAAGAGCGCCCCGATCCCGGCGGCGAGCCCGGCCGCCATCAGGATGCGCCGGGCGCGCCCGTCTATGCGCAGAAGCGTGGACAGGAACGACCCGCACGCGGCGCCGATCAGCGTGATCGGCCCCTCGTACCCCGCCGACCCGCCGCTCGCGACCGTCAGCACGGACGCCACGGACTTCACCGGCACGACCGCCGGCGGTATCACGCCGTCGCTGTGGTGGTACGCGTACACCGCCGAATCCGTGCCGCGCGCGTGGCGGAGGGACGCGAAGCGCTTGATGAGCAGGGAGCCGGCCACGGCGCCGGCCGCGGGCATCACGAGCAGCGCCCACCGGTGCGAGCCCGCCAGGCGGTCTATGCCGAAGAACGCCGCCCCGAACTCTATCATGCGCTCGAACGCCACGGTCAGCAGCCCGACCACCGCGCCGAGCGCGGCGGCGCGCCCGAAGTAGCGGCCCGTGCGCACCGTCATCCCGTTGCCGGAGAGGAAGAACTTCCAGGAGCCTATGGACAGGCGGCGGAACATCGTCAGCCAAGCAGTGCGGACATCTTCGCGTCAAACGCGCGCCTGCGCCTCGCCACGGCGCCCCTCAGCGAGGAGACGCGCCCCGCGTACATGCGCCAGTCGAGCCCGTTGGTCGCGCCGAGGTGGCGCTTCGCCAGCACCGCGCTGTCGGCGTCCTCCGCCCCGAGGCGCTCGAGGTGGTCGCGCACGTCATGGTACGCCTCGCGCCAGGGGACGCCCGCGGCGACCTGCCTGAGCGCGGCGTCCGTCGCGAACACGCCCGGAATGAACCCGGCGCGGAGCTTCGCCTCGTCCACCGACACGCCGTCCACGACCTTGGCGAGGATGCGGAGCGTGGTCCTCGCGATGGACAGCCCCCTCATGTAGAGCCCCTTCGAGTCCTGGAGGTCGCGGTTGTACCCGCCCGGCATCGCGTGGAGCTGCGTAAGGGCGGCGGACGAGAGCCCGGCCACGATCGCGGCCTTGGAGCGGACAAGCTCGAGGACGTCGGGGTTGTACTTCTGCGGCATGATCGACGAGCCGGTGCAGTACTCCCTCGGCAGCCTGAAGTACGCGAACTCCGGCATGGAGAACAGTATGAGGTCCTCCGCCAGGCGGGAGAGCACGACCATCAGCTGCGCCAGCGCGGCGAGCAGCGCGGCCTCGTCCTCGCCGCGCGCCATCGAGGCGCCGAACACGTTGTGGAGCGGGCGCGAGAACCCGAGGAGCCTGCTCGTGAGATTGCGGTCGAGCGGGAGCGGGACTCCGTACCCGGCGGCGCTGCCGAGCGGGCACAGGTCGTTGATGGCGTACGCCGCCTCGAGGTTCGCGACCTGGTCCAGGATCATCTCGGCGTGCCCGCTGGCCCACACGCCCACGGAGCTCGGCATGGCGGGCTGGAGATGGGTGCGGCCGACGAGGGGCAGGAGCGAATGGCGCCGCCCGAACGACAGCAGCGACGAGGCGAGGCCCGCGACCTCGCCCTCGGCGGAGAGAAGCTGGTCCTTGATGTGGAGGCGCACGTCCACCGCCACCTGGTCGTTGCGGCTGCGGCCGGTGTGTATCTTCTTGCCGAGGTCGCCGAGCGCCTCGGTGAGCCGGCGCTCGACCGCCATGTGCACGTCCTGGTCGGACTCCCGGATCTCGAACCTGCCGTCGGCGAACTCTGCCACCACCGCGGCGAGCTCCCTGCGCACCTTCGCCGCCTCCGCGGCCGTCACGACCGGCGGCGTCCCCTTCGGCAGCCTCATCCGCGAGAGCATGGTGACGTGCGCGGCGGTGCCGGCGGCGTCCCACTTCACGAGCTCCCGGTCCAGCGTCGGGTCATCTCCGACGGTGTACTCAAGAATGTCCGGATCGACGTTTCCCGTTATGGTCTTCTCTGTTCTTCTCATATATGCGCTCCAATCTCCCGTCTGCGTCGTCAAGAAGCCCGGCAAGCCTTCCCGCGTCCTCGCCGGCGGCCAGCGACAGCAGGAACCTCACGTACGCCTTCGCCGCGTCCTGCAGCTCGTCGCCGCGGCCGAGCGCGTAGATCGGCAGCTCGCGCGCCTTGAGCAGCGCCGCCGCGCGCACGAGCAGGTTCGTGCCGCCCTCGGCTATCGCGTCCCGGAACGGGCACGTGAAGCCTCCCCCCGCGAACTTGACCCGGAACACCGGAGAATAGAGCGACAGGCGCGAGGAGAAGAAGTCGAGCTCCCACGACCCGCACGCCCCGGGCTCGAGCACCGACCTCGCAAGCCTGGCGAGGCGCTCGTCCGAGGCGCGGTCCTGCGCCGCCGGGTCCGTCTCGCCAGTGAGCATCTCCGCGAGCCTGCGGCCGTCCCAGCCCTCCTTCAGGATGCGGGGGAGGAGCTTGCGCTCCCGCACCCACCCGGCCACGTATCCGGGAAGCGCGGCCGCCCGTCCCCTGCCCACGCGCATGTCGGTGCAGAGGGCGGGGAAGAACGGCAGGCGCGCCTCGCTCCACAGGCGGAGCACGAGCCTCTCGTCCTCGCGCCTCGTCCGGTCGTCCTCGCATCGCAGCACGCCCTGCACCAGCCAGTCGGGGACGCCGGCGCCCAGGAACGCCTTCGCTATCCCGAAGCGGAGCTCGTCGAGGTCTGAGTACCCGGGGCTCGGCAGGAATATCTTCGTGACCCTCGCCCCGTCCTTCCGCGCATCCTCGCGCACGATCACGCGCGCGTCGTTCGTGCGCCCGTCCATGGCGTAGATCACGAGCCCAGGCTCCGCCGCGCGCTCGCGGCGCACGCCGAACGACCTCGACAGCGAGTCGACCGTCCTGCCGGCGAACGCGAGGACCGGGAGGCGGAACCCCATGTCGTCCCGCGGGTTGTCGTTGGACACCACCCGGATGAAGCCGTCGGAGCTGACCGCGGACCTCGGCGCGGCGGGCAGGTCGGCGCGCGCCGCCGCCGCGGCCAGCGCCGCGCACGCCGCCGCCAGGACGGACTTGAATGGAGATGCCTCTGCTGACAAGGCGGTCGTCGCTTTCCCGGGGATGGGGCGGGCGTCAGCCGAAGTACGCCTGGTAGAGGGCCCGCACGGCCTTCGCCCGATCCTCGCTCTTGATGCCGATCATGAACGAGAACTCGCTGGCCCCCTGGTTCACCATCGAGATGTTTATCCCGTGCTCGGCGAGCGCGGCGGTGGCCTTCGCGAGCATGCCCGTGGAGAAGGCCATGCCCTCGCCGACGACCATGAGGATCGAGTAGTCGTGGGCGACGATCACCGAGTCGGGGTTCAGCTCCCTCTTGATGCGCGCCACGACCCGGCTCTCGGTCGGCTTCGTGAACTTGTCGCTGCGGATCACCACGGAGATCGAGTCGATCCCGCTCGGTATGTGCTCGTACGCCACATGCTCCTCCTGGAGGATGTCGAGCAGGCGGTGGGTGAAGCCCACCTCGCGGTTCATGCAGTACTTGTCGATTATGATGTTGCAGAAGCCGTCCGCCGCGGCGATCCCGGTCACGGTGCCGGGGATCACCCGGCGGGACTGCACGATCATCGTGCCGGGCTCGTTCGGGTGGTTGGTGTTGCGCACGTTTATCGGGATGCGCGCCTGCACCGCGGGGAATATGGCCTCGTCGTTGAACACGCCGAACCCCGCGTAGGAGAGCTCGCGCATCTCGCGGTAGGTCATCGTGTCGATCCCCTCCTTGACGTCCGGCACTATGCGGGGGTCCACGGGGTACACGTTGTCTACGTCGGTGAAGTTCTCGTAGACGTCCGCCCGAAGCGCGGCGGCGAGGATGGAGCCGGTTATGTCAGACCCTCCGCGCGGGAAGGTCGCCACCGTGCCGTCCTTGCGGTAGCCGAAGAACCCCGGGTAGACCACGATACCCTCGAAGTCGGAGAACGCCCTGGCGAGCTTCCGGTACGACTCGGGGTTGAGCGTGGCGTTGCCGGACTCGCCCTCGAGGATCATCCCGGTGTCGCGGGGGCTGGCATAGCGGGCCTTCACGCCGCGCTTCGCGAACGCGGCCGCGACGACCTTGGCGGAGTTGTCCTCCCCCGCCGCCTTGACGGCGTCCATGAACACGCCGGCGTCCTTCTTCGGCAGCGCGAGACGCGCCTTGAGGTCCCTCTCGACGTCCTTCACGACCTCGCCGCCGAGCTTGAGGTCCTTCGCGATAGAGGCGTAGCGCTCCAGCACGGCCTTCATGGGCTTGGCGACGTCGCCCTTCGAGAGCGCGGCGTCGGCAAGCGCGATGAGAAGGTCCGTCACCTTCGTGTCCGCCTTGCTGCGCTTACCGGGGGCGCTCACCACGACCATGCGGCGCATGGGGTCCGCCAGCACTATGTTGATCACCTTCGTGATCTGCCCTGCGTCCGCCAGACTCGAACCGCCGAATTTGCAAACCTTCATCCTTTATCTCTCCTCTGTTTCCAACGGACTGCGCATTATACCATAAACCCCACGCCATCCCATCATCGCGCGCACACGTCCCTGACCCGCGTCGCGACCTCGGCGCCGACGCCCGCCGCGGCGGCGATCTCCTCGACGGACGCCCTCGCGATGCCCCTCGTCGAGCGGAATCTCCTCAGCAGCGCGACCTTCTTCGCCTCGCCGATCCCGGGCACCTCGTCGAGCGCCGACTCCCGGATCGTCCTCTGCCGCAGATGCCTGTGGTAGGTGATGGCGAATCGATGCGCCTCGTCCCTGAGGCGCGTCGCCACAAAGAGCCCCTGGGAGTCCCGCGGCAGGCACACATCCCCGCGGTCGTCGTCGGTGACGAGCACCTCCATCCTCTTGGCGAGGCCAACCGTCGGGATGTCCCCAGCCCCGATCTCCCTGAGCGCGGCGCGCGCGGCGCGCAGCTGCGTCACGCCGCCGTCGCAGATGAAGAGGTCCGCCCGCGGGGACTTCGCCGATATCGTCGATTCGGGCCCGTAGCGGCGGCGGACCACCTCCGCCATGCTGCGCGGGTCGTCCGCCCCCTCGACCGTCTCTATCCTGAAGTGGCGGTAGTACCTGCGGTCCGGAAGGCCGTCCACCGCCACCACAAGGGACGCCACGGAGTGCGTGCCGAACAGGTTGGAGATGTCCACGCACTCGATTATGCGCGGCGGGGCGGGAAGGCCCAGGGCCGCGGCGAGCTCCTCCAGGCCGCGCCTCGCGTCCTCCCGGCTCGCCTCCGGGCCCTTGCGGACGAAGTGCCTCTTCGTCATCTCCCGGAGCGCGGATATGGTGTCGCGGAGGCGCGCCGCCCTCTCGAAGTCCCCCCTGCCGGAGGCCTCCCCCATCTCGCGCACGAGGTCGTCGATGAGCCCGGGGCGCTCGCCGCGCAGGAACGCGCAGGCCTCGTCGAACCTCCTCCTGTAGTCGGCGGCGGATATCCTGCCCTCGCACGGGGCGCTGCAGAAGCGTATCTTGTCGGCGAGGCAGTGCCGCTTCGCGTCCTCGTCCGGCGTGATGCACCTGCATCCGCGAAGCCCGAAGCGCTTCTCCACGAAGTCCTTCGCCGCCCGCACGACCGGGGCCGAGGGGAACGGCCCGAAGTAGATGGCCCCGTCGTCCCTCACTATGCGGCACGTGGCGAACGTCGGGAACTCCAGCGAGACGTCGGCGCGCAGCGCAAGGTAGCGCTTGTCGTCGCGCATGAGTATGTTGAAGTGCGGCTTGTAGCGCTTTATGAGGGCCGCCTCGGTGAGCAGCGCCTCGGCCTCGTTCTTCACGGTCATGAACTCGAAGTCGGCGACCGTGTGCACCATCGAGCGGACCTTCGGCGCGTGCTTCGCGCCGGGGCGGAAGTACCCCCGCACCCGCCTGCGCAGGCTCTTCGCCTTGCCGATGTATATGATCGTGCCGCGGCCGTCGCGCATGATGTAGCAGCCAGGCTTGTCCGGCAGCGACCTCAGTCTCTCTTTCAGCGTCTCGCTCAGCATAAGGAAGCATCCACCATGATGCGCGCATTATACCACGCCCCGGACGGCGCGGGGACGCGCTTGCCCCGTGTGCTATACTTCGACGGCGAGGACTGTGGAATGAAGACCCTGACTGACATGATTGACGGATCCTGGAGACGGGCGCTTGCGGACGAATTCGGCAAGGCGTACTTCGCCCGGCTTGCCTCGTTCGTGGACGCGGCATACGCGGGCGGCGCGGTCTACCCGCCGAGGGAGCGGATATTCGAGGCGTTCAGCCGCACCCCGTTCGAGAAGGTGCGGGCGGTGATCCTCGGGCAGGACCCCTACCACGAGCCTGGCCAGGCGCACGGACTCGCCTTCTCGGTCCGGGAAGGCGTGCGCACGCCGCCGTCGCTCGCAAACGTCTACAGGGAGCTCGAGGCGGAATACGGCGCTCCGTTCCTGGGACGCGGAGGGGACCTCTCCCGCTGGGCGGACCAGGGCGTGCTGCTGCTGAACGCGACGCTCACGGTCGCCGCCGGGGAGGCGGGGTCGCACCATGGGCGCGGATGGGAGACGTTCACCGACGCCGCCGTGGCCCGGCTCTCCTCCACGCGCGAACACCTCGTATTCCTGCTCTGGGGCGGCCATGCCCGGCGCAAGGGCTCGCTCATCGACAGGCATCGCCACCTCGTCCTCGAAGCGCCCCACCCCTCCCCGCTCTCGGCGCACAGGGGGTTCCTCGGGTGCGGACACTTCAGAAAGGCCAACGAGTACCTCTCCGCGCACGGGACGACGCCAATCAGCTGGTAGCGCCGGGAACGTCCGCGCCGCCGCGGCGCGAGGCGGTCTCGAGCACCATCACGGCCCGGAATCCGCCCCACACGAAGGGACGCCACGGAGGGATGCCGCGCACCACCTTCACGACATTGCCGTGCCTGTCGAGAAACGTCGCGTCTATCGGGAAGGCCATGAAGAACGTGTGGATGGCGTTGCACCGGAGAATCAGCATCCCCTCGCCCGGCGGCAGACGCCTGGTCCCGATCAGCCCGCGCATCCGGGCGAGAAGAGTGCGCGCGACCCTCGCGCGCACGCCCATCATCTCCACCACCTCGGCCATCTATCCTCAAAGATCCGGACGGCACGACGTGCCGTCCGGATCAATCTCAACCAACCAAACAAAAGGGCAGGCCCCGCGCTCAGAACGAGACGCCGATGGAGACCCCGCCGTAGAAGTTCCACGAGTGGTCGCACCCATGGCCCCAGTCGGCGTTGTGGGCGCGCGCTCCGTCGCGCATGTTAGAGTCGAACAGGTAGTCGCTGTAGGCCACGTACCCGGTGAGCGAGAGGTTCTCGCAGATGTTCCAGGTGAGCTCGCCCATGATCGTGGTGTCCATCAGACCGCCATGGTCGAGCGCCTCGTCGGAGCCCTTCTCCTTCACGAAGTACCCGCGGGCGCGCTGCGTGTTGCCGATGCCCTGGCCGACGGAGGGACGGAACGCGAGCACCGGGTCGGCGTCCTCGCCGTCACCGTCGATGAGGGAGAACTCGTGGCCGATGCTGAAGTTCACGTACGTGCCGTCGTCCGCCATCAGGTCGCGCTCGATGGCTATCGTGGGCTCAAGCCAGAGGTCCCCGAGGGACAGCTCCAGGTTGAGGTACTGCGTGTCGCCCATGTCGGAGTGGTAGCGGCGGAGGTACTCGTAGATGTAGTTGAAGTCCACGGACAGCGCCCCGAGCGACTCGCAGAGATCGAAGTCGTGCGCCACGCCAACGGTGGCGTCGAGCGTCGTCCACTGCCCCGCGCGGTTGCCGTACTCGCCGCGCTTGCCGTTCGCCTTCGTGACGTCGTAGATCGCCGACACGCCGGCGTAGACGTAGTCGAAGAACGTCACCTGCGCGCTCGGCGTGACGATCGGGTCCCTGCCGTCGATCACGCCGTACGACATGTACCGCGAATCAAGTGCCACGCCGGCCTCGACCGCGACATAGTCCGACAGGGAGAAGCCCTCCTTCTCGCCCTCGGCCCCGCCATCCGCCGCCGAAAGCGCCCCGCAAGCGAGCGCGGAGCAGGCGACGGCCATCATCTTCATTGCATTCATCTTTCTTCCTTCCTCGTTTCCTGATGTTGTTTCAGAAAGTCTAATTTTATTAGACGCGGGTAATTATACCACGCCGTCAAATCGGCCGCAACGGATTTTCCGCTTTTTTTTCGCCGCAGTGGCACTCGCCCCCGCAGCCGCGGCACTCCCCCCCGCACTCGCAGGGGGCGCCCTTGCGCACAAGCCTCCACACCGCAAGCGCGGCCAGGGCGAGCACCGCCGCGACGGTCAGAACGGATCCCGCGCCCACCTCAGGCCTCCTCCGCCTTCTTGCCGGGACGGAATATCATCCAGAGGCACCAGAGGTCGACAAGGATGGCCACGGCCGTCCACACGCCGAACCCGCCGCCGGCGAACGCCATGCCGAGCTGGTACACGGACAGCGCGATCATGTAGCCCACGAACAGCTGGAAGGCGATGGCGAACCAGCCCCACGCCCTCGAGCCCATCTCGCGGAAGGTCACGGCGATCGCGACCATGCACGGCGGCACGAAGAGGTTGAACAGCATGAACGACATCGCCGCGAGCCTGGGGTACGCCGACATCGAGCCGAAGAGCGCGGCGACGTTCGAGGCGGTCGTCGCGCCGTCGAAGCCCGCCGAGACGAGCCCGAGCGTGGCCGTGGCCTGCTCCTTGGCGATCTCGGCCGAGACCGTCGCCGCGGCGCCCTGCCACGTGCCGAAGCCGAGCGGCGCGAACAGCCACGCGATGCAGCTGCCGAGGTCGTGCAGGATCGACTTCTCGATCTCCTCGTCGCCAAGGAGGTTGAGCGTCCAGTCGAAGTGCATGATGAACCAGAGGAACACGCACGCCGGGAATATGATCAGCCCCGCCTTCACCATGTACGCCCGAACCCGGTTCCACGTGTGGCGCAGGATGCCCGAGACCGTGGGCATGTGGTACGCCGGGAGCTCCATCACGAACGGCGCGGCCTCGCCGGCGAAGGCGCTCGACTTCTTGAGCGCGATGCCGCCGAGCACGATGATGGCCATGCCGATCACGTCCATGAGCGGAGCCACGTACCACATGTCGCGGAAGAAGATCGCCGCGAACATCGCGATGATCACCGTCTTCGCGCCGCAGGGGATGAACGTGGCGAGGATGATCGTCATCCTGCGGTCGCGCTCGCTCTCGATCGTCCGCGCCGCCATCACGGCCGGCACGCCGCACCCCTTGCCAACGATCATCGGGATGAAGGACTTGCCGGAGAGCCCGAACTTGCGGAAGAGCCTGTCCATGATGAACGCGACGCGCGCCATGTACCCGCAGTCCTCGAGGAACGCGAGGAACAGGAACACCACCATGATCACCGGCACGAAGCCGAGCACGGTGGCGACGCCGCCCCAGGCGCCGTCGTTGACCAGGCTCGCGACCGTCTCGCTCACGCCGAGGCGCTCGAGCCCGGCGCCGATGAGCGCGCCGATCCCGGGCACCCACACGCCGTACCTGGAGGGGTCCGGCTCCTCGGCGGCCTTGGCGGCCTTGTAGTCCGCCTCGGTGATGTCCCACTCCTCCGCCGTCTCGCCCGTCTCCTCGTCCTCGATCGAGGCCTTCCTCTCGCCCTTCTCCCACGCCGCGACCGTGGCCTCGGCCTTCGCGAAGTCCTCGCACGCCGTGTCGTAGTCCTTGCCGTCCACCTCGTGCGTCGTGTACGGCACATGCCATCCGTCGCCGAGGAAGCCGTCGTTCGCCCAGTCGGTGAGGACCGTGCCCGGACCGCCGTCCGCGACGGCGAGCCACCACATCGCGCAGAGCGACAGGAGGAAGATCGGAAGCGCGAGGATGCGGTTCGTGACCACGCGGTCGATCTTGTCGGAGAGCGTCGTGGACGCCCTCCGCATGGAGCGCCTGAACGAGCCGTCGACGATTCTCTTGATGTACTCGTAGCGCTGGGTGGTTATGATGGACTCCGCGTCGTCCTCCATCTCCTTCTCGCAGTCCTTGATGTGGCTCTCCACGTGCTCGATGATGTCCGCAGGGACCTTGAGCACCCGGATCGCCTTCGCGTCGCGCTCGAACACCTTGATCGCCGCCCAGCGGATCGAGGCGTCGGCGACCGCGCCCTGCAGGGACTCCTCGATGTGGGCGATGGCGTGCTCGACGGACCCGGTGAACACGTGGGGGCCCTCCCCCCGGGCGCCCCTGGAGGCGGCCTCCACCGCCAGCGCGGCGGCCTCGCGGATCCCCTCGCCCTTCAGCGCCGAGATCTCCACGACCTCGCATCCGAGCTCCGCGGAGAGCTTCGCGACGTCGATCTTGTCCCCCCTCCTGCGCACGACGTCGATCATGTTCACCGCCACGACCATCGGAATGCCGAGCTCCAGGAGCTGCGTGGTGAGGTACAGGTTCCTCTCGAGGTTGGAGCCGTCCACTATGTTGAGGATCGCGTTCGGCCGCTCGCCGACGAGATAGTCCCGCGCCACGACCTCCTCAAGGGAGTACGGCGAGAGCGAGTATATGCCGGGCAGGTCCTGGATGACCACGTCCTTGTGCCCCTCCAGGACGCCGTCCTTCTTCTCCACGGTCACGCCGGGCCAGTTGCCGACGTACTGCGACGAGCCCGTCAGGGCGTTGAACAGCGTGGTCTTCCCGCAGTTGGGATTTCCGGCAAGTGCTATCTTGGTTGCCATTTCCTTGCTCCTCCTCACTCGACTTCGATCGCGGACGCCTCGTCCTTGCGTATCGAAAGCTCGTATCCGCGCACCGTCAGCTCGATGGGGTCGCCAAGCGGGGCGATCTTGCGGACCGTGACCTCCGCGCCCTTGGTCAGTCCCATGTCCATGATGCGGCGCTTCACCTGGCCGGCGCCGTTGACCCGGAGTATCCTTGCGGTATCCCCGACCTTGACCTCTCTCAGTGTCATTGCTTAGAGTCTCCTTTCAAGAAAATCGCATGCGAAAGCCGCGCCGCCTCACACGAGGATGCGCCTGGCAAGGTCGCGGTCCACCGCGACGCGGCTGCCAAGCACGCCTATGATGAGGTTGCCGCTCATCTCCGACACCACCTCTATCTCCGCCCCCACCGAAAACCCGAGCGAGCCGAGGTGCTTGCGCACGGAATCGTCGCCGGTCACGCACTTTATCCGGCAGCGGCGCCCAACGCCCATGAACGTCAGCGGCATATCGAATACTCCAGTTCTTTCATATCGCTAATTAGCCTTAACAAAGTCCGTACTATACCACAGGGGCGCCCTGGAAGTCAACGGAAAAATTAGTCGCATAAAACTTGCCGCGGCGAACAATCGCGCCGCGCGGCCCGCGTCAGGAGGCCCGGGCGCCCTTCGCCGCGGCGCGGCGCACGCTGATCCTGATCCGGACGAGGTCCCAGAGCATCCGCGGCGCGTCTCGCCACACGCGGAGCGAGCTGCGGCGCGCGCCGTGCCACCGCACCGGCACCGCCACGCACGACGGCGAGCGGCGGATCAGCTCCACGTCGAAAGCGAAGCGGTCCGTCGACAGGCGCTCGAACGCCTCGCGCATCTTCCCCATGTTGAACAGCTTGAATCCGCACTGGCTGTCGCCGAGGCCGGCGCCGCACAGGCCGTTGAACACGCGGGAGAGGACGCGGCGCAGCAGGGGGCGCTCGTCCAGGCCCGGCCTGCGGCACCCGCAGACCATGGCGCAGTCGGAATGCGGCGCCAGCGCGGCGAACTCCGCGAGCGGCACCGACTCGTCCGCGTCGCTCATGAGCACCCACTCCCCCTTCGCGGCAAGGGCGCCGCGCCGGACGCTGAAGCCCTTCCCCCGGTTGCGCTCGTTCCGGAGGACGGCGACGGGGACCGTCCGGGCGGCGGCGGCGGCCTCCGCCCCCACCGCGGGAACGCTGCCGTCGTCCACGACTATCGCCTCCACGAGCCTGAAGCCGGAGGCACGCGCCGCGTCGGCGAGCGCCGGGACGTGGGAGAGGATGCGGCCGATCAGACCATCGGACCTGTACGCGGGTATGACGAGCGACAGCGTCCTCATGCCGTCACTTCTTCAGGCGCATCCACGTGGGGAAGCGGGAGGACTGCGAGGCGTCACGGGAATGGACCGCCCCTCCTCCGCCAAGCCCGCCCTCGAGCTCGGAGAGGCGCTTGAGAAGAGTCTGCTGGGCGGCCTCGGCGTTCCTGCGGAGCTCCTCGTTCGCCTGCCTCTCGGCGACGAGCTCGCGCTCCCGGTCCTGCAGCGTCTCGCGCAGCGTCTGTATCTGCTCCTGGAGGCACTTCACGTCCGCCATCTGGACCGCGAGGCGGTCCGCCTCCGTGCGCTTCTCGTTGAGCTCCCGCATGAGGTCCTTGATCCGCTGGCCGCTCTCGCGCGCGGACTTCTCGGCGACGAGCCGGAGGGCGTCCAGCTCCTGCCTCAGCTGCACGGTCCTCGGGTCCGCCGGATTCGCGCGCAGGGCCCGGCCCTTCATGTCCTGCACGCCGTCGCCGAGCAGCTTCAGCAGCTCCACGCGCCTCGCGGCCAGACGCTCCGAGCGCTCGCGCCAGCGCTTCTGCGCCGCCGCCGCCTCGGCCTTCTCGGCCTCGAGCACGTTCAGGATGTCGTCCGCCTCGCCCCGCAGAAGCCAGTACACCGCGGCCTCCGCGTCTGCCGCCTCCTTCGCGTTCGACGGGAGACGGCGGATCTCGCTCTCGAGCGTGAGGTTCTCGCGCTTGGCGGCCGCGGCCTGCGCCTCGCCCGCCTCGGCCCTCTTCCGGAACGCGGCCGCCTCCTCGCGCGTCGCCGCGATCTCGGTCTCGAGCGCCGCCGCCTTGGCCAGAAGCTCCGGAGACTCTACAATCCGCTCCTTCTCGACCACCTTCTCGACGATCTTCTCCACCGGCACCTCGCGCACGACCTCCTTGACGACCTCGACGGGCACCTCGCGCACGACCTCCTTGACGACCTCGACGGGCACCTGGACGACTCTCTCCACGACCCTCGTCCCGCCGTCCCCGCCTTCTGCCGCGGGCGTCTCCGCCACCGCCTCCTGTGCCGCCGCGCCAGCCTCCCGAGGAGACGGAGCCTCCGCCGCCGCCTCCGCCGCCGGCGCAGGCTCGTCAAACGCCGGCGCCACCTCTATGAGCTTCGAGCCGGGGGGAAGGCGTCCGCTCCGGAGAAGCGCGTCCGCCGCGTGCTTGTTGAACGGGCCGCGCGGAGTGCCGTCTCCGATGTCTATGGACCAGCGCATGTCGAGGAACGGCACCTCCACGGCGGGACGCCAGGTCTCGCCGTCGTCGGAGACGTCCTGGCCGGGCTGTATGCGGCCCATCCTCGCCCACTCTATGAGCCGCTCCTTCGTCTCCGGGCCGAAGGTGTCGTCCTGCGTCCTCAAATACCACTTGTCCGACATGCCGCCAATCCCCCCGATTGCCAATTCAGCGCTTCATCTTGAAGAACCGCTTCGCGCCCGACGCGCCCATCCTCGCGAGCTCCGCCTGCGCCTGGCGCTCCAGCCGGGCGAGATCCATCTGCCCGAGCGCGCCCGGGCCGGAGGACGCGCCAGCGAACGCGTCGCGCACGGACGCGGGCGGGGCGTCGGCTATGACCTCCGGCTCCACGACGTCGGTCGTCCACTCGCGCTGCCGGGTCTCGGTGAGCTTCGCCAGCATCGCCTCGAGCTCCGCGACCTTCGCCTCGCTCTCCTCCGCGCGCCTGCGCACGGCGGAGAGCTCCTCCCTGGCGGCCGCGGCGCTCGCCTCCGCCTCGGCGATGGAGCGCTCGGCCTCCTCCTTCAGCTCGGCCATCGCGGTCTCCGCCTCCCTGCGGATCGCCGCCACCTCCATCTCGCCCGCGCCACCGTGGTCGTCGCGGTATATCCGGCAGCCCGAGGAGAGAGCGCCGGACTTCACGAGGTCGTCTACCACCGCCCGGTGCGTTGGCCCGTAGAACCGGCCTGGCTCGTTCTCCACGACCCAGTCCATCTCGAGGAAGGGCTCAAGGGAGGCGAGACGCCAGGACTTCAGGTCCTGCGATATCCCCGCGAACGGGTCCACCCGCCCGTCCTTGACCCACGAGAGGAGAGACGCGTCATCTACCGGACCGAACACCTTCCCGTCGGCGTTCTTGACGTACCAGCTCATTTGCCGAGTTCCGCGCTCCGCCTCGCCGCCGCCGCGAGGGTCTTCGCGACGACGCCCTTGAGGTCGCTCGCGCGCATCACGTCCATGCCGGCGGCCGTGGTGCCGCCCTTCGTCGCCACCCCGTCGATGAACTCGCCGAGGTCGGCGTCGCTCATGCGAAGGTAGGCCGCGGTGCCGAGCATCGTCTGCTCCGCGAGCAGGCGGGCGACGTCGGCCTTGAGGCCGAGCCTGACGCCTCCCTCGACCATCGCCTCCTCCATGTAGGCGAAGAACGCCGGGCCCGACCCTGAGAGCGCGGTGACGGCGTCGAAGTCCTTCTCCCTGAGCGTCACGGTCTGCCCGGCGGCGTCCAGGATGGAGGAGACGAGCTTGACGTCCGCCTTCGTCGCGTTCTTCGCCGGGCATATCGCGCACATCCCCTCGCCCGCGCGGAGCGCGAGGTTGGGCATCACCCTGACGAGGCGCGCCTTCGGCCCGAACATCTTGCGAAGCGTGGCGAGGGACTTGCCCGCCACGATCGACACGATGAGCGACTTGGCCGTGAGCACCGGCCTGACCCGCTCGGCGAGGGTCGCCACGTCCTGCGGCTTCACGGCCAGGAAGATCGTCTCCGCGCAGCCGGCGACGTACTTGGCGTCCGATACCGTCCGCACGCCGTAGCGCTTCGCCATCTCCCTGGCGCGAGGCGGATGCGTCTCCGCCATCACGATGTCCCTGAGGTTGAATCCGCCGGCGGCCTCCACCGCCTGCACGATGCCTTCCGCCATTTTACCGGCGCCGAAAAAACCAAGCGTCTTATTCATGATGTGCGCAATTATACCACAATCTTCCTCGGCAATCATTCGCAAATCGGCCAGGGCTGTCGCAGAATTTTTCAAGCGGCAGCAGAATTTACTTGCAGGGAACGTCCGTAAATGCGGCGCATCGCCGTCTGCGCGGCTGGGGCAATTGTGCAAAATCAGGTCAGACCTAATCTTGCACGTTTTGTGCAAATTTAGGTCAGA
>CAVERN010000024.1:0-15464 GCA_963618095.1 bacterium
CAGCTCTACCAACTGCAGATGGAATTTTAGCCGTGCAGAAATGTAGAAAGGTGGAGTTGGCAGACTTTTCGCAAATCGTAAATCATAAATCGTTCAGACTCGCGGGAGGGGTGGGGAATACGATTCTTGATGGTGGAGGTGGCGGGAGTCGAACCCGCGTCCGGAATGGAATCGACCAGACTTCTACGCGTGTAGCCGGCCTTTGATCTCGACTCGGGTACGCCGGCAGGCGGGCTTATCCCGAATCATCCGCTCGGTTGTACGGGGCATCGACGCGCGAGCGGAGCGCTTCGAGCCAAGTCCTGCTGGATGATGCCGCGTCGGCTCAGCAGGCGTCGGCCGGACGGCATGCAGCCTATAAGTTAGGCCGCGAGAGCGTAATCGTTGTTCGCAATTACTTTTTTTCCCGTTTTTTAACGAGGCCAACGAGAATCCTCGGCGCGCGATCTGACCTCAACGCACCCCGTCGAGACCGGATCACCCCCAATCGTCCTTGAACGATGGCGCGAATTATACCACAAATCCGCAAATCGGGGCGCACGTTTTTCGCGTTTTCCCGTGTCGCGCGTTTTTCTGGGGGCGTAAGCGTCGGGATTTGGTATAATCCTTCCCCACTTTTCGATTCAGTGTCTATGGGAGGGAAGATTGAGATGAGCGCTTTTGCCCGGATGGGCTCCTACGTGGTCCTGACGCTTTGCTGCGCCGCGTGCTCGCCGCTTCTCGCGGATCTCGGAGCGGAGCTCGGCAGGGGGTTCCTGCCGCCGGCGTCCGATCTGCTGACCTTCAACACGGTCTCGCAGCGCCTGCACGAGATGGACGTAGACGCCGACGAGGCGTGGCGTCGGCTCTCCGGCCGGGAGGAGTACGACGAGTACCGCCGGAGGATGCACTCCAGGATGCTCGAGGCGATAGGCGCCTTCCCGGAGCGCACTCCCCTGAACGCCCGCTCCGTCTCGACCGTGAGGCGGGAGGGCTACCGCATCGAGAAGGTCGTGTTCGAGTCCATGCCGAAGCTCTTCGTGACCGCGAACCTCTTCATCCCCGACTCCCCCGAGTTCAAGGCCCCGTATCCGGCCATCGTGATGAGCTGCGGCCATTCCGAGCTGGGCAAGGACTGCGACATCTACCTGAGGGCCTGCGTGATCGCGGCGAAGCGGGGCTTCGTGGCGCTGATGTACGACCCGTACGAGCAGGGCGAGCGCCGCGAGTTCCGCATCCGCGGAGGCTCCACCACGCACCACAACGTCATCGGGATAAAGGCGGCCCTCGTGGGCTGGTCCATGCCGATGCTCCGCATCTGGGACGGCATGCGCGCCGTCGACTACGCCCAGTCCCGCCCCGAGGTGGACCCCTCGAAGATCGGCTTCATGGGACAGAGCGGCGGCGGCACGATGACGGCCCTCATGACCGCCGCCGACTGGCGGCTCAAGGCCACCGCGCCGAGCTGCTACCTCACGTCCCTGCGCCACCTCTGCGAGAGCATGGGCCCGCAGGACGCCGAGCAGAACATCTTCGGCCAGCTCCGCTTCGGCCTGAACCACACCGGGTACGTGCTCCTCCCCGACACGAAGGTCGCGGTGACGTGCCGCTTCCAGGACATGTTCTCCATATACGGCACGCTCGACCTGTTCCGCACGGTCCGGGCGGTGGCGGCCAAGGTCGGCACCTCCGGGAACTACGCGCTCAACTCCGCCCCCGGCCCGCACGGCTGGACCGAGTCGACGGAGACGGCCTCCGTGGACTGGATGCGCGCGTGGCTGAAGGGCGAGGACGGGATTCTCCCGCTCGACTGCGCGCGGTACCGTCCGCTCGACATCGGGTTCGACGTGGGGAAGGTCGACCTGGGCCTCTCCAAGGGCGAGCAGGGCGTGACGCCGACCGGGCGCACGATGGATCTCCCCGGCGCGCGCGACATCCACGCGATCATGCGCGAGCGCATGCTCTCCCTGGCGAAGGGGCGCCCTGCGTACGCGGCGGAGCGGCGCAACGCGCTCGCGTCCTCGCTCGCCGGCGTGCGCCGGCCCGCCGACGCGAAGGCGCGCGTCACGGAAATGCCGCCGGTCGAGGTCGACGGCGCGCGGATCACCCGCGTGGCGTTCGCCTATCCGGACGGGCTTGTCATCCCGGCCTGCTGGGTCGAGCCGGCGAAGGTGGCCTCCTCCTCCGCCCCGACGCTCATGGTCGGCGCCTCGGGCCGCGCCGAGTGGGGGAGCGCCGTCGCCTCCGCCGTCGCGTCCGGAGCGTCCGCGCTCGTCGCGGACGTGACCGGGAGCGGCGAGATCGGCAAGCCCAAGCAGATATTCTACGGCACGAAGGACTGTCCCGAGGAGGGCGTGTCGGCGATGCTCTACCTCATGGGCGAGTCGATGGTCGGCCGCCGCGCGACGGACATCCTCGTGCTCGCGGACTGGCTGAAGGGCAGGTCTGGCCGCGTGCCGAACCTCGTCGCGCGGGGCTCCGTCGCGGTCGCCGCCGCCCATGCGCGCGCGGCGGACGCCGGCGCGTTCGCGCGCGTCTCCGTGGAGGGCGCCCCCGCGTCCTGGACGGAGATGCTGGAGACCGCGGAGATAACGGACGCCACCGCGCTCCGCTTCCGCTACACGTACATAGTGGTGAACGGCCTTCTGCACTACGACTGGCCGGACCTCCTCAAGTAGGGAAAACGCAACCGAGGCAAAGAGAATGAAATTCACCAGCACCAGGTCTGACGTAGAGGTCGACTCGCTGCACACGGTCCTTCGCGGGCTGGCGGCGGACGGGGGGCTGTACGTCCCGACCGCGGTCCCGCGGCTGGACGGCGCGGCGATCGCGGGCATCCGCACGCTCGCCGACGCAGAGCGGCTCGCGCTCGGCGCGGTCTTCGACGACATATCCGCGGACGTGCGCGACGCGGCGGTCGAGAATCTCCTCTCGAAGTTCCCGGCCGACGACCCGGTGCCGCTCGTCGAGGCGGACGGCCTCCACGTGCTCGAGCTCTTCCACGGCCCGACCGGGGCGTTCAAGGACGTCGCGCTCTCCGTGCTGCCGGTGCTGATGGCCGAGGCCGCGAGGAGGCTTGCCGGCGGACGCAAGGTGCTGATACTCACCGCCACCTCCGGCGACACCGGCTCGGCGGCGATGGCGGGCTTCGCGAACGTGCCCGGCGTGGAGATCGCGGTGTTCTTCCCGAACGTCGGCACCTCCCGCGTGCAGCGCCTGCAGATGACGACGCCGTCCGCCGGGAACGTCCACGCCATCGCCATACGAGGCAACTTCGACGACGCGCAGGCCGCGGTGAAGCGCATCTTCGCGGACGAGGCCTTCCGGGCGGAGGCCGAGGCCGCGGGGACGCTCCTCTCGTCGGCGAACTCCATCAACACGGGCCGCCTCGTCCCGCAGATCGGCTACTACCTGCTCGCGGCGGCGAGGCTCGCTCGCCCGTTCGACGTGGTCGTGCCGTCGGGCAACTTCGGCAACATCCTCGCCGCGTACTACGCGAAGGCGCTCGGCGCCCCGATCCGCAGGTTCGTGTGCGCCTCCAACGTGAACGACGTGCTCGCCCGCTTCGTCGCGACGGGCTCATACGACCCCGGCGACAGGTTCACTGTCACCAACTCGCCGTCGATGGACATCAGGAAGTCCTCGAACGTGGAGCGCCTCCTCTGGCTCCTGAACGGGGGCGACAGCTCCGAGGTCGCGCGCCTGATGCGGGACTTCGCGGAGAAGGGCAGGTACGCGCTCGGCGCCGCCGCGAGGGCGAGGCTCGCGGCGGACTTCTCCGGCGGCGTCGCGACGCCCGAGGAGACGGAGGCGGAGATGCGCCGCATGCGCGAGGCGTGCGGGTACGTGCTCGACCCGCACACCGCGGTGGCGACGGCGGTCGCCAGGCGTCTCGGCCTTCCCTCCGGCGGCGCGCCCTGCGTCGTCGCGGCGACCGCCACCCCGTACAAGTTCCCCGAGACGTGCCTCCGCGCGTTCGGCGAGAACGCGCTCACGTCGCCGCCTCCGGCGTTCGCCGCGCTCGAGTCCGCGCCGGTGACGCAGACGGAGGTGGTGGACGTCTCTGGCATCGACGGCGCGGTGCGCGCGCTGCTCTGAGGCGGCGGCCCCCCGGGCCTGGCATGGTCTTTCGTTCTGAAAAAGGAGAAACGCAGATGGAGATGATATCGACGGACAGGGCCCCGGCGGCCCTCGGGCCCTACAGCCAGGCGATCCGCGCCAACGGCATGGTCTACTGCTCGGGGCAGATCCCGATCAACCCGGCGACCGGGGCGGTCGAGGCCAGGACGATCGAGGAGCAGACCGCCCAGGCGATCGCGAACCTCGGCAACGTGCTCGAGAAGGCGGGGTCGTCCCTCGCCAGGGTCGTCAAGACCACGGTTTTCATCAAGGACATGAACGACTTCGCCGCGCTGAACGGCGTCTACGCGAGGCTCTTCGGCGAGGCGAGGCCCGCGCGCAGCTGCGTGGAGGTGTCGCGCCTGCCGAAGGACGTGCTCGTGGAGATCGAGTGCATCGCCGAGGCATGAACACCAGGAGGGAGGCGGCGTTCGCGGTCGCCCGCTGGATCGCGACGCATGGACATCTCGGCGAGATGCTGCCCGACGGGCCCGACCGGGCGTTCGTCCAGGACCTCGTCTACACCACGGTGCGCCGGTTCCGTCCGCTCCGCTCCGTGCTCGGCCGGCTCGTGCGCAGGTGGCCGAAGGGCGAGATGGAGGCCCTGCTGCTCGTCGGCGCGGCGCAGGCGCTGTACATGCCGGACGTGCCTGACTTCGCCGCCGTGAACGAGACCGTGTCGGCCGCGAAGGCGTGCCCGAACAGGAGCGTCGCGAAGGTCGTGAACGCCGTCCTCCGCAACCTGATCCGGCGCCGCGGCGAGTTCGAGGCGTATCTGGCGGCGGCGCCGCTCGCGGAGCGCGAGAGCTTCCCGAACGGGCTCGTGCGGCGGTGGGTGGAGCGGTACGGCGAGGCCGACGCCGAGCGCCTCTGCAGGTGGCACAACGAGCCGGCGGAGACGTGGATCGCGCGCAGGCCCGGCGCGGGCGAGCCGTTCGAGCGCCTTCCGAGAGGCAGGCGCGTGGCGGACGTGGAGGGCTACGCCGAGGGAGAGTTCATAGTGCAGGACCCCGCGACCGCCGGCGCGGTGGAGCTGCTGGACGTGAGGCCGGCTCTCCGGGTGCTCGACTTCTGCGCGGCGCCGGGCGGCAAGGCCGTCCAGGCGGCGTGGCGCATGGACGGAGGGCGCGACGGCGGCAGGCTCGTGTGCGCGGAGGTGAACGCCTCCCGCCGCCGGCGACTGGAGGAGAACCTGGCGCGCGCGCGCCTCGGGTGGGTGTCCGCCGTCGGCGAGGTCGCGCCCGGCGAGGAGTTCGACCGCGTGCTGGCGGACGTGCCGTGCAGCAACACCGGGGTCCTCCGGCGGCGGCCCGACGCGCGCTGGCGCTGGTCGGACGAAAGGCTCTCCGAGCTCGTCGCGCTCCAGGCGCGGGTGCTCGCGGCGGCGGCGTCCCACGTGGCGCCGGGCGGCGTCCTCGTGTACTCGACATGCTCGTGCGAGCCCGAGGAGAACCGCGGCCAGGTGGACGCGTTCCTCGCCGCCCGGCCGGACTTCGAGGCGTGCGGCGAGCGCGAGTCCGTGCCGTTCGCGACCGGGCACGACGGGGCGTACGCCTGCGCGCTGCGCAGGAGATGATGGGCTCGGCGTCGTACAGCCCGGGCCGGGCGGCGCGCTTCTACGTGCCGCTGCTCCTGCAGGCCTTCTCGCAGTCGCTGACGTACCCGCTCGTGGGCTCGATAACGAGCCACGGGCCGGACGGCGTGGACGCGCTCACGGCGTTCACGCTCGGCCAGGTCATACAGTTCATGATAGGGGCCCTCGGCGGAGGCCTGGTGATGACCGGGATGGTGTTCGCGAGGACGCGGGAGGGGCTTGCGTCGTTCCGGCGGCTCAACTTCCTGATGATGGGCGCGCTGCTCTCCGCGCAGGCGCTCGTGTGCGTGCATCCGATAGACACCTACTGCTTCGTCCATCTGCTGAACCTCCCCCCGCACCTCGCCGAGATCGCCCGCAGGACCACGCTCTTCGGCATAGTGATGCAGGCCGGCTTCTTCATGCGGAACGTGCCTCTCGTGGCGCTGTACAACGCGTACGCGAGCTTCGAGGCCAACGCCGCGACCGTGGCGAGGATCGCGCTCACGCTCGCGTTCGCGGTGGCGTTCCCGCGCTTCGGGTGGACGGGGCCGGACTGGGGGCTCGTCGCGCTCACCGTGCCCGTGCTGCTCGAGTGGGTCCTCTCCGAGGCGTTCGCGGCGAAGTACGTGCGCAGGCTCGGCAGCGGCGCGGGCGCGCCCGTGGCGGAGCAGTTCCGATTCACCGTGCCGCTCGCCCTCGGGGCGGGGCTGCTCGCCGTGTCGCCGTTCGTCACGGCGGCGTTCGTCGGGCGCACGCCGGACGCGACGGACATGCTCGCCGTCCACTACGTGACGCTTGGCATCGCGAACCCCGTCTCGTACGCGGCGCTCCGCATGCAGGCGGTGGCGATCCAGTTCCCGCCGGAATGGCCCGGGGACCGGCGCCTCCTGCGCTTCGCGCTGGCGGCGGGCGCGCTCCTCGGCCTGATACCGCTCGCCTTCGCCACCCCGCTGGTTGGGAACTGGTACTACGGGCTGTGCCAGAACGTGCCTCCGCGCATCCTCGGCACGACGCGCCTCGTGAGCTTCATCTACTCCTTCATCTGCGTGATCCACGCCGTGAGGGGGCGCGTGGAGGGGCTGGCGGCGCTCAGGCGGCGTCCGAGCGCGGTGATGGCCGGGCAGTTCGCCTACTTCGGGGCGCTCACGCTCTCGCTCGTCGCCATGCTCCCGATGCGCCTCGCGGGATGGGCGATGGCCGTGATCGCGATCTACGTCGCGCCGGTGGCGGCGATCATTGCCACGTATGGCTGGCTTTGCTATACTACGCGGCATTATGAAAAAAAGCATTAGTCTCCTTGTCGTGGCGGCGCTTGCGCTCGTCGGTTGCGTGGCTTCGGATCTTCCGAAGGGCTCCGTGGCGGGCCCCGTGGAGAGGGCCGTCGCCCCGTGGGTCGAGAAGGGCGCTCTCCCGGGCGCGATAAGCGTGCTCTGCAACGGCGGAGTGCAGGTGACCGAGTGCATCGGGTACGCCAACGCCGAGACGAAGCGCAGGATCTCGCTCGACGATCCGTTCATGCAGTGCTCCCAGTCGAAGGGCTTCTGCGGCGTAACGGTCGCGTCGCTCGTGGAGGACGGCAAGATCAGCCTCGACGACCCCGTGTCCAAGTTCCTTCCCGAGTTCAGGACGCTCTGGGTCCTCGCCGGGGAGTCCAACGGCGTGAAGCGCCTGGTCGCGGCGAAGAACACGCTCACCGTGCGCATGGTGATGAACCATACGGGCGGCTTCGAATTCGAGCTTCCCTCGTACCAGGCGATGGGCGGGTGGTCGCGCCGCATGCCGCTGCGCTCCGTCGCCGCGGTCGCGGCGTCCCTTCCGCTCAAGTTCGAGCCAGGCACGAAGGTGCAGTACTCCAACGTCGGCATCGACATCGGCGCGGCGGTGGTGGAGGTCGTGACCGGGAAGCGCTGGGAGGCGTACCTCAAGGAGCGCGTGCTCGACCCGCTCGGCATGGGCAGCACGGGGTTCTGGCCCACGGACGACCAGCTCGGGCGAATGGTCGAGATGTACAAGGTCGGCGGCGAGGCGAAGGCGACGTGGCAGTCGCAGGCCCCGTCGATGCAGCGCCCGTACGGCGACGACCGCGTCTTCCCGTCCGCCGGCGCGGGAATCTGGACGACCGCCCGCGACCAGCTCAAGTTCTACAAGATGCTGATGAACCTCGGCATGGGGGAGAACGGCGTGCGCGTGCTGAAGGAGGAGACGGTGAAGTCCATCCTCGCCGTCTCCACGCGCCCCGCCGGGCTCGACGGCTATTCGCTCGGGCTCACGGCCCCGGTGAAGGACGGCGACGACAAGTGGTTCGGCCACGGCGGCGCCTGGGGCACGCAGTGCATGGTCAACTGGCACAGGCGCCAGCTGAAGCTCTGGGTGGTGCAGCAGGTCGGCGGTCCGCGCCCGTGGCAGGACGCCCGCAACAAGGCCCAGAACGAGTTCTTCAGGGCGGCCATCGACAACTCCGGCGCGGACGCCTACACGGGCCGCATGAAGTGATGCGCCCGCCTCTCGCGGAGACGATCGGAGGCCTGGATGCCTGACTGCGCGGAGACGCCCCGCCAGACGCCGCGCCGGCCCGTGCCGGCGTGGTCCGTGCTCCCGGACGACTGGAAGGCCATGCTCGCGGAGCGTGGCCTTCGTCCGTTCCGCGCGGACCAGATTCTCCATTCGCTCTACCGCGACTACATCTCGGACTGGGACCAGGCGACCACGCTGCCGAAGGACCTCCGCGCCGCGCTGAAGGAGGAGTTCCCGATAGTCCCCGCCGAGGAGGTCGCCTGCGACGTCTCCCCGGACGGAACGCGCAAGCTCCTCCTGCGGATGGCCGACGGCGAGCTCGTGGAGACCGTGGTGATACCCGTCTTCGCCCGGGGCGAGCGCGGCGAGCGCGAGACGGTGCGCCTCACGCAGTGCGTCTCCACGCAGGTCGGGTGCGCCATGGGCTGCGCCTTCTGCGCGAGCGGGGCGAAGGGTCTCGTGAGGTCTCTGCGCGCGGACGAGATCGTCGCGGAGGTGATGGCCGCGAGGCGCTACGGCGCGCTCACGAACCTCGTGGTGATGGGAATGGGCGAGCCGTTCGCGAACTACGACGAGACGATGCGCGCGCTGAGGCTCATAAACGCCGGCCGGGGGCCGAACCTCGGCGCGAGGCACATCACCCTCTCCACGTGCGGCGTGGTGCCTGGCATCGCCCGCCTGGCGGGCGAGGGCCTGCAGTTCGAGCTCTCGGTGTCGCTGCACGCCCCGGACGACGCCCTCCGCAGCCGGCTGATGCCCGTCAACCGCCGATGGCCGCTCGCCGAGCTCATGGCCGCGTGCCGGGACTACACGCTCAGGACGAAGCGGGTCATAACGTTCGAGTACACGGTGATGGACGGGGTGAACGACTCCCGCGCCTGCGCGGAGGCGCTCGCCCGGCGGGTGCGCGAGGTGCCGATGGCCAAGGTGAACCTGATCCCGCTCTCGCCCGTGGACCACAGGCCGGACCTCAGGACTCCGCCGGAGTCCACGATGGCGATGTTCCTCGACGTGCTGATGAAGGGCCGCGTGCAGACGATGATCCGCCGCTCGCGCGGCAGGGAGAGCCAGGCGGCGTGCGGGCAGCTCCGCCTCCGCGAGATGCCTCGCTCCGCGCCCGCGGCGGCGGGCGGGTCGGTCCAATGAGGGTGTGGATCGTAAATCCGTTCGACAACCTGCCGGACGAGGGATGCCGCCCGCAGCGCTACTGGCTGATGGCGCGGGCGTTCGTACGCGCCGGGCACGGCGTCGTGCTCTGGACGCAGGACTGGAGCCACGCGAGGAAGGCGCGCCGGGAGGTCCGGCGCGATTCCGGGGAGGGCTTCGAGGTGCGCGGGGTCCACGTGCCGGGCTACGGGCGCAACGTCTGCCTGCGCCGGGTGTGGAGCCACTGGCGCTTCGCGGCGCGGTGGCTTGCGGAGGCGCTGCGCGAGGAGGAGGCGCCGGACCTCGTGGTCGTCTCGAGCCCGCCGCTGCTCGCGGCAAGGGCGGTGCGCGCGTTCTGCGCGAGGCGCGGGGCGGAGTACGTGGTGGACATAATGGACGCCTGGCCGGAGACGTTCGAGCGGGTGGTCCCTCGCTGGGCGCTCGGCTGGGCGCGCGCCGTCGCGGGGAGGAACTACCGCGGGGCCGCGCGCGTGACGGCGGTGGCGCGCCGCTACCTGGACCTTGCGAGAGGCTACGGCGCGAAGGCGCCGATGCTCCTCTGCCACCACGGGATCGACCTCGGGCGCGGCGGCGCCCTCCGGGCGGCGCGGCCCGCGCGGCCGGCGGACGGGGCGGTCCGCGTCGCCTACGTCGGCAACATGAGCCTCAGCTACGACCTGTCCACGGCGATCGACGCGGTGGCGTCGGACGGCGGCCTGTCGCTCGACCTGGCGGGGGCGGGCCCGGACGAGCCCGCCCTCCGCGCGCGGGCCGCGGGGTGCGGCCGGATACGCTTCCACGGCTACCTCGGCGACGAGGCGCTTCGGCTGATGCTGTCTGAGGCGGACGTGGGGCTTGTGCCGATGTTCGACGAGTCGTGCGTGGGCGTTCCGTACAAGCTCGCCGACTACGCGGCCGCGGGGCTGCCGGTGGCGAGCTCTCTGCACGGCGAGACGGAGGAGATGCTCCGCAGGTTCTCCGCCGGCGCAACGTACCGGGCGGGCGACGCGGAGGCTCTCCGCCGCGCCGTCCGCCGCGCCGCGGGATGCGGCGAGGGGGCGAGGGCGCTCGCCGGGACGTTCGACGCGCCCTCCCTCTACAGGGGGTACGTGGATTTCGTAATGGGTCGCGCCCATGCATAACGCCCGTCTTTACAGCGCCAGCCGAAACTGATATCATTCGCGCCCTGTGAAGAGGGAGCGCCTGTCGGCATCGGCGCGCAGCGGGTGCTGCTCTGGCCGGCTGGCGGCGGGCGCACCGGTGGAACTGTTTGGGAGGTTTTGAGATGGCCTGTTTCTCTGTCCCGCTGGCGACCGCCGCCGTCGCCACGGCCGTTGGGTCCGCGCTGCCGGAGTCCGCTCGCGGCAACCCGTTCGCGTCCAGGATCGGATGGCTCGGCAAGATGATGTTCGGCGGCAGCCTTCTGCTGGCGGTCGAGCACGTATACCACGGCGAGCTCTCGCCCGTGCCCCCGTTCCTCACGGCGATAGGGGATGGCAATGCGTCCGCCATGCTCCAAGAGATGGCCACGCGCGGCGTCGCGATGGCCGTGGCGGTCGGCGTCGCCTGGGCGGCGGCCGTCGTCGCGCATGCGTGGCTCGGGGACGTCCGCCGGGCGGCGGGCGCCGTGCCGTGCGGGGCGTGAGCCGTGTGCGAGCTGATGACGATAGCGGCCGCGGTCGCCTTCACGGCGCTTCGCCTGGCCGCGGGGCGCCGCCGCTGGGACGCGGGCGTGCGCTCCGCGCTCGGCACGACCGCGCTGGCACTGTGGGGTGCGGCGGTCATGTGGGGCGTGGACTGCGCCGCGGACGCGATCGAGGGCAAGCCCCCGCTCGACCTGAGCGGGGAGGACGCCGTGCTCGGATGCGTGGTGCTTTGCGCCGGGCTCGCGATGTTCGCGGCGCTCGCGCTGGCGGGACGGATCAGGTCCCGCGCCTCGGCGTCTTGACGGGAGGATGATTCCATGGTGGACATGAACGTGAGCCTCGGCGCCCTCCGAATGTCCTCGCCTGTGACGACGGCGAGCGGCACGTTCGGGTATGGCATGGAGTACGCGGGGCTTGTCGACTATTCGAAGCTCGGCGCGGTGACCGTGAAGGGGATCCGCCGCTGCCCGTGGCCGGGCAACGCCATGCCGCGCCACTGCGAGGTGCCGGGCGGCATGGTGAACGCGATCGGCCTGCAGGGCCCGGGCGTGGAGGCGTTCCTGGGCGAGTACGTGCCGCGCTATCTGCTGGTCGCGTCGGGCGCCATCTCCGCCAGCGGCGGCGGCGCCCGGGTCCCGCCGCTGATCGTGAACGTGTGGGGCGGGTCGATCGAGGAGTACGCCGAGGTCGCGGGCGCGCTGAGCGCGTCGCGGGCGGCGGCGGAAGGCGCTCTCGGCGCCATCGAGTGCAACGTGAGCTGCCCGAACGTGAAGCAGGGCGGGCATACCTTCGGGCAGGACCCGGCGGTGCTCGGCAGGCTCGTGAAGGCGGTGCGCGCCTCGTCGTCCCTTCCGCTCATCGTGAAGCTCGCCCCCAACGTGCCGGACCTCGGCCCGTACGTGGCGGCGTGCGAGGATGGCGGGGCGGACGCCATCTCGCTGATAAACACGATCCCGGCGATGGTGATCGACGTCAGGACGCGCCGGCCCGCGCTGGCGAACGTCTCGGGCGGGCTCTCCGGGCGCTGCGTGCATCCCGTGGCCGTCAAGTGCGTCTACGACGCGCACCGCCTCTCGCGCCTCCCGATACTCGCGATGGGCGGCGTCTACGGCTGGCGCGACGCCGTGGAGCTGATGCTCGCGGGCGCGTCGGCGGTCGCGGTCGGGACCGCGACGTTCACGAACCCCGGGACGGCGGCGTCCGTGGCGGACGGCATCGCCGCCTACTGCGAGGAGAACGGGTTCGCGTCCGTCCGCGACCTCACGGGTGCGCTCGCGTCGTGACCGCGCCCGAGATACTTGCGCCGGCGGGCGACATGACCTGCCTCCAGGCGGCGCTCGACGCCGGGGCGGACGCGGTGTACTTCGGGCTCGGCGAGTTCAACATGCGCCGGCGCTCGGGCGTGAACTTCTCGCTGGACGACCTCCCGGAGATAATGCGCCGCTGCGGCCCGGTGCGGCGCTACCTCGCCCTCAACTCCATAGCGTTCGAGGACGAGCTCGGGAGCGTGGAGGCCATGATTCGGGCGGCGAGCCCGTACGTGGACGCCTTCATAGTGGCGGACTGGGGCGTCGTCTCGCTGTGCAGGCGGCTCGGGGTCAGGTTCCACGTCTCGACGCAGATGAGCGTCTCGAACTCCGCCGCCGTCCGCTTCGTGCGCGAGCAGGGCGCCTCGCGCGTGGTGCTCGCGCGCGAGTGCACCCTCGACGAGGCGCGGCGGATCGCGGGGTCGTGCGGGATCGAGGTGGAGTGCTTCGTCCACGGCGCCCAGTGCGTCGCCGAGTCGGGGCGCTGCATGATGAGCCACGAGGCGTACGGATGCAGCGCGAACCGGGGCGAGTGCCGCCAGCCGTGCCGCCGCGCGTTCCTCGTGAGCGCGGTCGACCTCTACTCGGACGGCGACGGGAGGCCGGTGCACGACTCGTCCACGCGGTTCGTCGTCGAGCCGCACACCGTGCTGTCCGCGAGGGACCTCTGCTCGCTGCCGTTCGTGGACAGGCTCATGGAGGCCGGGATCGCGTCCTTCAAGATCGAGGGCCGGGCGCGGAACGCCGAGTACGTGATGACCGTGGTCGGGGCGTACCGGGAGGCGGTGGACGCGGTGCTGTCGGGCAAGTTCTCGCCGCAGCTCGCCGACAGGCTCGTAGAGCGGACGAAGCGCTTCTTCCACCGGGAGTACTCCTGCGGGCTGTACTTCGGCCGGCCGGGGAAGGACCAGTTCACGGACACGCCGAATTCGTCCGCCGCCGAGGTGAAGCGCCATGTCGGGGTGGTGGCGGACTATTTCCTGAAGGCGGGGATCGCTCAGGTCAGGGTCCAGGATTCGTCGGTGCGCGTCGGGGACCTGCTCCAGGTGCACGGCCCGACCACCGGCGTGAGGGAGTTCCGCGTGGAGTCCCTGAGGCGCGACGACGAGATCCCCGAGGTCGCGGAGAAGGGCACGTGGGTGACGCTGCCCGCCCCGCGCTGCCGCGTCGGCGACAAGGTGTTCCTGATATGCAGAACGGACGGTGGCCGGGCGCGGGCCGGTTCGGGGGAGGGCGGCTGACGTGCACGGGCTCAGGACGCTCCTCTCACTGCTTTCGGCCGCGGCCGTCCTCCTGGCCGCGCCCTCGTGCCCTGCGCAGCAGGCGTCGTCGGTCAGGGAGGCGCTCGGCGCCGTGCTGGACCTGGCCATCGGATTCCAGGCGAGGGGCGGCGGCGCCGCCCCGCTCACGCGGCTGCGCCTGGACCCGGTGGAGATGGTGGAGGTGGCGCAGGCGTTCCTCGCGGCGGAGGACGTGATGAGGAAGTCCGGCGAGCGGAGGAGGGCGTATCTCGACGGGCTCCGCGCCCAGGGGATCGAGGAGGAGCCGATGTCCGAGGCCGGCGTGGTCCTCGAGATAGAGGTGATGAACAACAGGTTCGCCTTCGACAGGTACGGATGCCTCAGCTTCGACGACCGCTTCGTGAAGCCGGAGGAGCGTCCGGCGCTCGACCGGATCGCGGCCATGTACAGGCGCCTCCACGCCCGGTGGGTCCGGGCGCGCCGGCGGGGCGGGGACGCCGCCTCCGCTCGGCCTTCGCGCGGCGCCAGGGCCCCGGCCGCGGCGCCGCGGAGGGCGGCCGGGACGAGCCGCGGCGACGTGATGTCGAACCGCATCGACGTGATATCGAACCGCATCGAGGAGTGGCACGTCCGCCGCGTCCCCGTGTTCAAGGGGTTCGAGGACGACCGCTACCAGGAGCACGACGCCCTCATCGTGAGGTGCGTGGACGAGTTCAACCGCAACCGCGCGGCCTGGGCCGGCGCGACGCCCGCGCAGGGGCGGAAGATTCCCGCGCTCACCACGGCGCTCGTGAAGTCCCACATGATAGAGGAGAGCGGCGGACGGGACCCCAGGTCGCTCGCTGCGTGGGAGACCGATCCGATGCAGGTGAACGTGCCGGGGGACTGGGGCGCGGTCAAGGAGGACGTCGGGCTCGCGAAGCCGAAGAGGCGCAACGAGGGCACGGCGGAGCAGAACATCCGGGCGGCGATCAAGTTCCTCGTCCGAAAGGGCTTCGGCTCGAGCGGCCGCCGCGCCGGGGCGCGTCCCGACGGCGTGTTCGACGGCTGGCAGACCGCGCTCAGGCGCTACAACGGGCGGAATGGCGACCTCGTTGGCGGACGGGGCTACAGCGAGGTGTACGCCGAGCACATCGTGGAGCGCGCCAGGAACCCCGACAGCTTCGTGGCGATCAGGAAGAGGCTGGACGCGAAGGCCCCGGGCGGGCATGGCGGCCGGAAGAAGGGGGACTGACGATGACCAGGGTGATGGGCATAGTCAACGTGACGCCGGACTCGTTCTCGGACGGGGGAAGGTACTTCTCGCCGGAGGAGGCTGCCCGCCGGGCGCGGAACGCCATCGCGGAGGGCGCGGAGATCGTCGACTTCGGCGCGGAGTCCACGCGCCCGGGCGCGACGCCGATCTCGTGGGAGGAGGAGTGGTCGAGGCTCGAGCCGGCGCTTCGGCTGCACTTCGCCGACAGGGCGGCGTGCGGCGGGCGGCGTGCGGCGGTGTCCGTGGACACGTACCACCCGGAGACCGCAGAGCGCGCCGCGCGGATGGGCGCGGACATGATCAACTGCGTGCGGGCGGAGTCCGTGCCGGCGATGGTCGGGCTGATGGGGGACTTCGCCGGCCTCGAGCTGGTGATGCCGGCCTCGTGCGCGGACGCGTACTGCGGAGACTGCGGGGTCATGGCCAGGGCGTACCTGGACCCGATGATCGGGTTCGGCACGACGCGCGAGGAGGATCTGGCGCTGATACGGGCGATCGGCGAGCTCTCCGCGAGGGGGCGGGTGCTCGTGGGGGCGAGCCGGAAGCGGATCGTGCAGAGGCTGACCGGCGAGAAGCTCGTAGGCAGGAACGTGGGGGGCAGCCTCGGGATCGCCGTGTGGTGCGCGCTGCACGGCGCGAGCGTGGTCCGGGTGCACGACGTCCGCGAGACGTGCCAGGCGC
>CAVERN010000025.1:0-7905 GCA_963618095.1 bacterium
TAGTGCGGGACTCGCCCGTGCGAGAGTAGGACGCCGCCGGCTTTTTTCTTTTTTCTCCGCCATGTCGGCGGCTTGCGGATTCAATGGAGGTGACGGTATGGAGGTTGAGACAAACGAATATCGCGAGAGCCGCTTGGCCGCGATGGCGGAGCTCGAGAAGCTCGGATTCAGGCCCTATGGGCGCGCCTATCCGCACGAGGATCTCCGCTGCATCCGCGCCGGGTTCGAGGAGGGCCGGGAGGTCCGCGCCGCCGGCCGGCTGATGATGATCCGCCGCATGGGCAAGATGAACTTCTGCACCATGAGCGACGGCACGGACAGGTTCCAGGTGATCTTCAGGCGCGACCTGCTCGACGAGAGGCTCTTCGCGGGCTTCAGGCTCCTGCACCTCGGGGACATCGTCGGCGTGCGGGGCGACCTCTTCACCACCCAGCGCGGGGAGAAGTCGATCGTCGTGAGGGAATGGGAGCTCCTCGCCAAGGCCCTCGAGCAGCCGCCGGAGAAGTTCCACGGCCTCACCGACCAGGAGGAGCGCTACCGCCGCCGCTACGTAGACCTGATGACGAACGACGAGTCGCGCGCGCGCTTCTTCACGCGCTCGAGGATCCTCGCCGAGACCCGCAAGTACCTCTGGGGCAGGGGCTTCTCCGAGGTTGAGACCCCGATCCTCCAGGGCCAGGCCGGCGGCGCGGCGGCAAAGCCGTTCGAGACGCACTTCAACGCCCTTGACCAGCACATGGTGCTGCGCATCGCCCCGGAGCTCTACCTCAAGCGCCTGCTCGTGGGCGGGATGAACAAGGTGTTCGAGCTCGGAAAGGACTTCCGCAACGAGGGGATAGACCGGAGCCACAATCCGGAGTTCACCGTGCTCGAGGTCTACGAGGCCTACGGCGACCGCACGTCGATGGAGAACATCATCGAGGGGCTCATCCCCCACCTCTGCGACACGGTGATCGGCACGAGGCGCATCGAGTACGGAGAGTCCAGGGAGGTCATCGACTTCACCCCGCCGTACAGGCGCGTCGCCTACTCCGACCTCGTCCGGGAGAAGATGGGCGCGGACTGGTTCGACCTCCCGTTCGAGGCCCAGCTCGAGAGGGCGAAGGCGGCCGGCAGGGCGGAGAACGTGAACCTGGAGCTCGACGGCGTGGCCACCTCCCTCATGCTGACCCACGAGGTGTACGACAAGATGATCGAGAAGACGCTCCGCCAGCCGACGTTCGTCACGCGCCTCCCCCACGAGTTCGTCCCGCTCGCAAAGGCCTGCGAGGACGACCCCGGCCTCGTGGACGTGTTCGAGTTCGTCGTCGGCGGGCGCGAGCTCTGCCCGGGCTACACGGAGCAGAACAACCCGCTCGAGCAGCGCAAGGCCCTCGAGAACCAGGCGGGCGAGGACACCGAGAAGATCGACGAGGACTTCATCTCCGCGCTCGAGTGCGGGATGCCGCCGACCGGCGGGCTCGGCATCGGCGTCGATCGCCTCGTGATGCTGCTCACCGGGGTGGACGGCATCCGCGACGTGGTGCTGTTCCCGCAGCTGAAGAAGGCGTAGCCGCACGGCGGAGGGTGGCTGGCGTGAAGGGGCGGTTCATCACGTTCGAGGGCGGCGAGGGGTGCGGGAAGAGCACCCAGGCCCGTCTGCTCGCCGACCGCCTCCGCGCGCGCGGCGTCGACGTGCTGCTCACCCGCGAGCCGGGCGGCACCGCCCTGGCCGAGCGCATCAGGTCGGTGGTGCGCGAGGTCGCGGACGACCCTCCAGTGCCCGCCGCCGAGACGCTCCTCTTCCTCGCAAGCCGGGCGCAGCTCGTTGAGACCGCGCTCCGTCCCGCCCTGGACGCCGGCAGATGGGTCGTCTGCGACAGGTTCGCCGACTCCACGTTCGCGTACCAGGGCTTTGGCCGCGGGCTCGACCTCGGCGACCTGCGGCGCCTCAACGACTTCGCGACCGGCGGGCTGACGCCCGACAGGACGGTTCTCCTGAGCGTCTCCCCCGCCGTCTCGGAGATGCGCCTGAAGGAGCGCGAGGCCGCCACCCGCGTGGCGGCGGACAGGATGGAGCGCGCCGGGGAGGACTTCCACCGGCGCCTTCGCGAGGGCTTCCTGGCGCTTGCCGCCGCGGAGCCGGGCAGGTTCGCGGTGGTCCCGGCGGACGGAACGGTGGATGAGGTCGCGGAGAAGGTATGGAACTCGATTCTGCCCATGCTCTGATCTCGGCCGCGATCGCCGGCGGACGCGCCGCCCACGGCTATCTCGTCGTCGGCGGCATGCGCGGCATGGCCCTCGACCTGGCGCGTCTGGTGCTGAGGGACCTCTTCCCCGGCGTTGACGAAGACGGCCTGGCGAAGCACCCCGACATCCACTGGCTCTACCCCGAGATGAAGTCCAGGGTGGTGTCGGTGTCGGCCATGCACGAGAAGCTGATCGCGCCGATCTCGCAGACGGCGTTCTCCGGCGGCTGGAAGGCCGGGGTGCTGGTCGGCGCGGACCGTCTGAACGAGGCGAGCGCGAACGCGTTCCTGAAGACGCTCGAGGAGCCTCCGCCGAACACCGTGTTCCTGCTCCTGACCGAGGCGCCGGAGCAGCTGCTCCCCACGATAGTCTCGCGCTGCCAGAGGATAGACCTCCCGGACGCCCGCGAGCGGCTCCTCCCGGAGCCGTGGCGCGCGAACGTGTTCGGGGCGCTCTCGGACCCGGATCTCGCGGCGTCGGGCGCCGCCGGGCTGCTGAGGAAGGCCGCCTGCGCGGAGCGGCTCGCCGCCACGCTCTCGGAGCTCAAGGAGGCGGCCGAGCGCGAGGTCGGCGCGGAGCTGAAGGCCGCCGGGCAGGACGGGGCGACGCTCTCCGACAGCGAGTGCGACGCGCTCGTCTCGTCCCGCTACCGCGAGTACAGGCGCGACTTCCTCTTCACCGTGATGGAGTTCTTCGCCCGGAGGATGCGCTCCGCGCCGGGATGGGCCGCGTTCCGGAACGTGGAGGCGGTGGAGGACATGGCCCGCTCCTTCGAGTGCAACATGAACGAGGCGGCGGTGCTCTCCTTCTTCATGGACAGGGCGAGGTTCGCCTGATGCAGGAGGCGAGCGACGTTCGGCGCATGCTTGTCGCCCAGGTGCAGATGCCCGAGAGAGGCCAGTACCTGGTGCGCGTGGACGACGCCCTGGCGGAGTCCGGGGCCGTGGCGGAGGGGTCGTCGGGACGGTTCGTGGTGATGCTCGACTACGGCGAGGACGTGGGCCACGCGGTGCGCGTAGAGCGCTACGACCCGCAGGTCCACGGGCCGAGGGTCCCGGGGTTCCGCCTCGTGCGCCCGCTCTCCCCGCGAGACGAGCGCACCGTCGCCGACAACGCGAAGCTCGCCGACGCCATGCTCGCCGCGTTCCTCGGCAAGGTCCGGGACGCGAAGGGCCTGCGCATCGTGTCGGTCCGGCTGTCGTTCGGGCAGAAGAGGCTCTTCGTCAAGCACCTGTCGAACGGCGCGAGGGTCGACCTCTCCGACGCGCAGAGCCATCTGAAGGCGCTCTACGGCGTGGAGGCGAGCGTGTGGGCGCTCGGCCCGCGCGAGGAGGCCGCGGAGCTCGGCGGGCTCGGCCCCTGCGGGCGCGTGTGCTGCTGCTGCAGCTGGCAGAAGCGCTTTCCCCAGCATTCGGCCCCGGACCGGGACGTGCCGTCCGCCATCACCATCAACGGGATGTGCGGACGCTTCAAGTGCTGCCTCTCCTTCGAGCGGCAGGGCGGCGCGTGACGGCGTCAGGCGAGCGACAGCAGCTCCCGCGCGTGGCGCAGCGCCGCCTCGGCGGCGCGGCCGCCGCCGAGCATCCGGGCGATCTCCTTCACGCGCGCGTCGCCGGAGACCTCCCGTATGGCGCTCCGCGTGCGGCCGCCTGAGACGGACTTCGCGACCACGAGGTGGCGGCGGCCGTGCACGGCGGACTGCGGGAGGTGCGTTATGGCGATCACCTGGTGGTGCTTCGCCACCGCCCGGAGCTTCTCGCCGACGGCGTTCCCGGTCTCGCCGCCGATGTTCGAGTCTATCTCGTCGAACACGAGCGTGGAGATCGCGTCCCTCTCGGCGATGACCGCCTTCAGCGCGAGCATGACCCTCGCGATCTCGCCGGTGGACGCGATCTGCGAGAGCGGGCGGGAGGACTCGCCCGGATTCGGCTCGAACCTGTACACCACGTCGTCGCACCCGCTCGCGTCCGGCTCGCGCGCCTCCACTCCTACCGAGAAGCCCGCCTGCAGGAACCCGAGCCCGCGCAGCTCGGCGGTGACCGCGGCGGAGAGGGCCTCCGCCGCCGCCTTCCGCCGGGCGGAGAGGGCGGCCCCGGCCTTCCGCACCGCCTTCTCGGCGGTCGCCATCTGCGCGTCGAGCTCCCGAATCCTGACGTCGCGGTCCTCCAGGTCGGAGAGCCGCTGCGCGCGCCTGTCGCGGAGAGACAGGACGTCCGCGACCGTGGCGCACGAGTACTTCCGCTTGAGGCGTCGCACAAGGGATATGCGGTCGTCGAGCGCCTGGAGCGTCGCGGGGTCGGCGTCCACCTGGCTTATGGCGTCGGCCACGGAGCGGGAGAGCTCCTGCACGGACGTCACGATCCCCTCGAGCTCGTCGCTCCATTCGTTGGCCTGGGCGTGGTACCGCGCCATCTCGCGGATGCGCCCCGCGGCGAGGACAAGCAGGTCGGCCGCGGACGAGCCGCACGAGTCCGCCGCGTACTGGGCCCCGCCCTCCCCGGTGAGGGCTGCGTTTGCGGCGTTGGCCGCCTCGACGATCTCGGAGGCGTGGGCTGCCGCCTCGTGGCGGGCGGAGAGCGGCCCCTCGTCGTCGTCGGAGAGCCCCGCCGCGTCTATCTCCTCGATCGAGGCGCGCAGGCGCTCGACCTCGTCGGCGACGTCCTCGGCGCCTGCGAGCGCCGAGCGCCTGTCCCGAAGGTCGGAGAGGTTCCTCCACTCGGCGGCGTATGCGCTCGCGTCGATCTTCCCGTGGCGGTCGAGCGCCTCGCGCTGGAAGTCCTCGTCCACGAGGGAGCGCCTGTCGTTCGGGCCGTGTATGTCCACAAGCCTGTCGCCGAGGGCGCGCAGGGTCTGCACGGACGCCGCCGAGTCGTTTATCCACACGCGGCTCCCGCCGGACGCGGAGATGACGCGGCGCACGAGCAGGACGCCGCCCTCGCACGGGGGAAGCCCCTGCGCCTCGAGGAGGTCGTCGGCGTCGCTCGAGTCGAACTCCGCCTCTATGCGGGCCTCCCGGCATCCGTCCCGGACGGCGCTCGCGTCCGCCCGGGCTCCGAGCGCGAGGGTGAGCGCCCCCATGAACACGCTCTTGCCGGCGCCGGTCTCGCCGGTTATGACGGTGAGCCCCTCGCCGAACGCCGCCTCGGCGTGCTCGACGATGGCAAGATTGTCAACTTTCAGGCGTTTCAGCATGGTGTAGAGTTGAGCCATGTCCGCATGCGGCGAGCCTGGCCCAGATGAGCGCGATTATATCACATCCCCGATGTGCTATAATTCTGCGCCGGTTTAGGGAAAAGGAGTGAAGGCAAAGATGGAAGTGATGGAAGAGACGATCTCCGGCGCGATTGTCCGGAGTTATTTCAGGAAGCTCGAGCGCAACCTCGCGGTTGACGTCGCAATCGTCGGGGCCGGGCCGTCCGGCCTTGTCGCGGCGCGCGACCTTGCGCTCGCGGGGTGCAAGGTGGCGGTGTTCGAGTCCAAGCTCGCCCCCGGCGGCGGGACCTGGGGCGGCGGGATGCTCATGAACGAGGTCGTGGTGCAGAACGACGCGGCGGAGATCCTGCACGAGTTCGGCATCGGCACGGTCCCGGTGAACGACACCTACCACACCGTCGACTCCGTGGAGATGGCGAGCGGGCTCATCTTCGGCGCGCGCAAGGCCGGGGCGACGATCTTCAACGCCGTCAAGGTTGAGGACATCGTGATCCACGACGGCGTGGTGTGCGGCGTGGTGATCAACTGGAATCCCGTCGCCCGGCTGGACATGCACGTAGATCCGATCGTCGTCACGACCCGGGCGCTCATCGACGGCACCGGGCACCCGAGCGAGATCATCAGCAAGGCCGTGAACAAGGCCGGCGTGAAGATCGACTCCCCGACGGGCGGAATCCTCGGCGAGAAGCCGATGTGGATGGAGGACGGCGAGCGCACGACGGTCGAGAACACCAAGCGCCTGTATCCCGGCCTCTACGCCTCCGGCATGGCGGCGAACAACGTCCAGGGCGGGTTCCGCATGGGCCCGATCTTCGGAGGCATGTTCAAGAGCGGGCGCAAGGTCGCGCAGATAGTCCTCGGGGATCTCGGCAAGTGAAGGACTTCGGATTCTACCTCGTGATAACGAACCCCGTCGTCGGCTACGCGAAGTGCGCGGAGGCCGCCGTCAGGGCCGGTGTCAGGATGGTCCAGCTGCGCATGAAGCGCGCCTCCCGCGAGGACATCCTGCGCGAGGGGCGCGAGATGCGCCGGGCGACTGCCGGCACGGACACGCTCTTCATCGTGAACGACGATCCGTCCATCGCCTCCGAGGTCGGGGCGGACGGCGTCCACGTGGGCCAGGGCGACATGCCGCCGGCCCAGGTGCGCTCGCTCTATCCCGACCTGAAGATCGTTGGCCTCTCCACCCACAACGTCGGGCAGGTCAGGGCCTCGGTCTCCCAGCCGATCGACTACATCGGCGTCGGGCCGGTGTACGCCACTCCGACGAAGGACGTCCCGGACCCCACGCTCGGCCTCGACGTGATGGCCAGGATGATAGCGGAGGCGGCCCATCCCGCCGTCGCGATCGGCGGCATCGACGCCGCCCGCCTCCCTGACGTGCTTGCCGCCGGCGCGAGGAACTACGCCGTGGTGCGGGCCGTCTGCCAGAGCGACGACCCATACGCCGCGATACTGCGGCTTACCGGGCGCTGAGGCGGCCGACGGATCACCTCAGCCTGAACTCGAACGAGAGGCGGAGGCGTCCGCGCACGCCTGCGCCGCCCGCCTTCGCCGGGGCGAACGAGGCGCCGCGCACGGCCTTCAGCGCGGACTCGTCGAGCTCGTCGTGTCCGCTGCGACTAAGCACCGTCGCGCGCTCCACCTTCCCGTCCGCCCCGACCTCCACCTCGACGACGACCGTCCCCTCGTGGCCTCTCCGCCTCGCCATTCTCGGATACGACGGGGCGATCCTTCCGAGCGCGACCGGAGCGGACTCCACCCTGGCGCTCTCCTCCCGCGACTCCGGCGCGGACTCCGTCTCGGCGGCCTTCGGCTTCGGCGGCGCTGGCTTCGGCGGCTTCGGCGGCGGCGGCTCTGGCGGCGGCGGATTCGGCGGCTTGGGCTTCGGCGCATCCTTGACGGGTTCCGGTCTCGGCGGCTCCGGCTTCGCCGCCTCCACCGCCTCCGGCGCGACGGGCTCCGGCTCGGGCTCCGGCTCGGGCTTCGGCGGCTCGGGCTTCGGCGGCTCGGGCTCCGGCTCTTCCGCCGCAGGGGGCTTCTCCGGCTCGGGCGGCCTCTCGATCTTCGCCTCCGGCGGTTTCTCCGGCTCGGGCGGCTTCTCCGTCTCCGGCTCGGGCGGCTTCTCCGTCTCCGGCTCGGGCGGCCTCTCCTCCGCCGCTTCGGGCCTGGTCGCGACGTGCGATTCCTCGACGAGCTCGAAGGCCATCGGGATCTCGATGTCCCGCTCCTGCGGAGGCCGCCACGAGCGGACCGCCAGGATCGCGCCGATGAACGCCCCATGCGCCGCGACCGACGCGACCGTGCTGGCGAGCCATCTCATGCGTTTCGGAATCCGTATCTGACTGTGGACATCTTCCCTCTTCCGTCCATTGCAAGGACGTTTGGGCGCGTATTATATCACGCGCCACTACCATCCCATTGCGGCATAGCTTCGCCGCGCCGCGTGTCATAAAACGCGGC
>CAVERN010000025.1:9304-15359 GCA_963618095.1 bacterium
TGAAAATCGGGCGATGCTACGCCGTCATGCCGTCATCCAATGGGATGCTAGTGATTCAATACCTAAATGCGATCGCAAATTCAACGGTCTCATCAAGCCGAAAATCATGCGGGCAGATTTGGCGCGAATATGGAATTCCTTGTGCAAATTTCAAGCGTCACTTGAAATTTGCACAAGGCCTGTGGTATAATCCCCCGCGTTTCCAGGAGAATTGCCATGATGATAAAAAGAAAGATCGCTGCAACGGTCGCAAGGTACGCATCGTCTTATCCCGCCGTGACCGTGCTCGGCCCGCGCCAGGCGGGGAAATCGACGCTTGTCAAGACATTGTTCCCATCGCATTCTTACGCAAACCTCGAATTCGCGGAGACCAGGGAATTGGCTGAAAGTGATGCAACGGCTTTCTTCTCCCTCTACCCGCCGCCTGTGATAATCGACGAGATTCAGATAGTGCCAGGCATACTTTCCCGCGTGCAGGCTCTCATTGACGAGAATCGCAAGGCCAACGGCAGATTCATTCTCACCGGTTCAAATCAGAGTGCGCTGTCATCGGCGGTGTCGCAGTCGCTCGCCGGGCGCACGGCCATTGCCGACCTTATGCCTCTTTCCTTGCGGGAACTTTCGGACAAGGACAGACGCCAGCAGACGGATAGCCTCATGGTTCGAGGCTTCATGCCGGAAATTGTATCCGAGAGGAAGAAAGCAGACGAATTCTACCGGTTTTATTATCGCACCTACGTGGAACGCGACATAAGCGCACTGGTTAATCTGCGCAACAAATCGCGTTTCGAGAAGTTCATGACGCTTCTTGCCGGGCGCGTCGGACAATTGCTAAACCTTTCCTCCATGTCGGCGGAAGTCGGCGTTTCTTCAACCACGCTGGAAGAATGGCTGTCGATCCTTGAAGCGTCGTATGTGTGCTACCGCATTCGCCCTTGGTTCGCAAACGTGTCGAAGCGGATGGTGAAGACGCCAAAACTCTATTTCTATGAAACCGGCCTTGTATGCCACCTCCTTGGAATACGGACAGGCGAGCAGCTTTCGCACGATCCGTTGCGGGGGAACATATATGAAAACATGGTTGTCGGGGAACGGTTAAAGCAGATTGCAAATGAAGGCAGGACCCCAGAACTCTACTTCCTGCGTACGGCCAAGGGATTCGAAATCGATCTTCTCGAAAAAGACGATACAGGACGCATAAATGCATATGAGATAAAGTCGGCGATGTCATACCATAATTCTCTTGTAGCGAACCTTGAGGAGTATGTCCAAAAGTGGGGCGCAAAATCGCAGGCTACACTTGTCTATGACGGACGCAACATGACTACAGGCTCCGGAGTGCGCTGCGTGAATTTCAGGGATCTTGGCAAAGTCTGATACGGGAGGGACGCGATTCATCGCGTCCGCATACGCCACCCACGGGCGGTCGCAGTAAATCCCGCGCATTTCACGGAAATGCGCCCACCGATCCAAAGCTCGCATGGGCGGTCGCAGTAAACTGCAACCCTCCCGCCTTAGTGGCGATTTCATCGAAATCGCCCTACCAAATGCCTAAATCATCAAATGCAATCGCAAATCGAAACTCGCAAATGAAGCCTCTACATTTCTACACGGCTAAAACCTACCATCTACCACCTACCCACTACTAGCTACCAACTAAATCATGCAATCGGAAATTTTCGGGTGAGTTTCCTGTTGAAAAAAACGCATATTTGATACTATTGTTCGCATTGGCATTGTAGTGCCGGAAAGGTCTTGTGTGGAACGATGAATAAGTTGCTGTGCGTAGCCGTAGCCGTTTTTGCGGCAAGTGTTTCGCTTTCGCTGAATGCGTATGCCGACACTGGCGAGACGTTCTGGTGGAACGGACAGGCTGGCGGAAACAAGCCGGAGAATGCGGTCGTTGGCGCACAGTTCGCCTGTTGGACCAATGCGACGCATCAGACAGCCGTAGCGCCGTCAGCCGGAAACGGCTACGTTATCTGCGGAGGGGATTCCGTCAGTACGGTGGGCGTGAGCGCCAACGTATTCCCAGGCGAACGGCTTACCTTCGGTTCCGGTGCGGACGTTGCGCCGGTGACGTTGATAATGAAGTCGGCGGGCGCGGTCGTATGGGCCAAGATGGCGACCAATGTGGTGTTCACTCAGGTGAAGGAGCTCGTCTGGACTCGTGGCAGGCTTAGGGGAAACACCGCTTCGACATCCCCCGCGACGGCAGCATCCGCCCGCAGGGATTTTTGCACAGGGATAAGTGGGCGCATGCGGGTCGTAAACGTCGGCGACGGAAATGAGTGCCACCTTATCCAGCCGACGGACTCGACTGACGGCTATGGTCCGCGCAACCTCATGCTGGCGAGCGATCTTGTCTCCGATGAAGGTGTGGAAATCACGTGTACGGGACCTGCCAAGCCGGGCGTAGAGGCATCGCTTGGCGGAGTGCGCCTGTATCTGGCGGGAAACAACGTTGGGTACAAGGGATCGTTCCGCGCATCGGCTTGGCATACGGTATCGCTTTTCTCCGACACGGCATTGGGGGATCCGGATACGCCAAACCCTGCGGCATTGACGCTTGAGTCGTATGGCGGTTTCGAGGTGAATCCTTTGGCCAATACGGGAAGGACGCGTGGCGTGACGCTTGCCCAAGGGGCGGAAGGCGCATTCGTGACCACGCATGCGGCAACGGACAGGGTGGCAATCGATTTGCCGATAGCTGGGGAGGGCGTTCCATTCCGGTCGATCGGCTCTGGCGCAATCGTATATTCAGGCACGTATTCGGCAGGGACCTGGACGGTGGAGGAGGGTACGCTTGTGGTTGACGGACAAGCCACATTCCCCGAAGGACATGTCTTCATCGTGAGGGCGGGGGCTACGCTTCGGCTCGCACCGTCTCAGGCGCATTGCCGCGTGACCAGAGACAAGGGCGGAACGGTCATCTTCGATGCCGTGCCGTATGACGATAAGGCGGGAACGGCGACTCCGATAGACTATACGGGGATCGGTACGCCGGAGCTTCCTTTCCGCGTGACATTGTCCGCAACCGTGAATCGTGCGTGAGATGTGCGAATCCCGGTGCTGCGGCTTCCGTCCGACAGTACGGCGACTGCGGAGGACTTCTTCGCCGATCCGGCATCGGTGTTCTCGCCCATGTTTGTCTCGTTTGAAATCGTAGACGAGACGGATTCCCGCATGGTCTACATGAATGTGCATGACCATTCCGACACGATGAGTTTCTTTACGCCGGAAGCGGCGGCGGCGAGTGCGGCGAACCCTAAGGCGTTTGAGCTTGCGTCAACTGAAAGCGCAGAGATCGGCGGGGGAACCGTGTACATGTGGTCTGACCGCAAGGCTGCGCGGCCAGGGCGGCACTACGCCTTGACGAACGGATTGGTCTGCACGGCATCGGGCTGGCAACTGGACGAGCTGTCGTTTCCAGGCGAGACGCTGAGCGTATTTGCGCCCGGACGTCTCGTGTCGCGCAATGCGCACATGACCTTCCGATCTGTCTACTTCGGGCCGGGAGCGGCCTTTGTGGGAAATGGATGCGGTTGGGACGAAGCGCCACACGGGATAGCGGGCGATATCTGGATCGGCGGCACGGCGGCAGAGCCGGTGCACTTCTCGTCGCGGTGGGCAAGCGAGAATGGAAGATTTGCGATGAATGCGATTGCCGTGGAGGGCCAACTTCATGGCGATGGAGTTCTTGCGCTTGACGGGAAGGCGATATCAGATGTTCGCATCCACTCGACAAACGAGTCGTTTAGGGGATGCCTGACGTTCTCCGTAGTTGGCGACCCTGTGACGAACGCTTCGCTCGCCGTTAGACATCCACATTCGCTTGGAGGCGAGCTTTCGTCTTCGCATACGAATTTTGGCGCACTTGTGATAGACGGATCCTATGCGAACCTCAAGCCGCTTGAGACGATGACCCTGGCGACGTCTGGCAGAGGCATTACGCTGTCGGGAAAGAACGTGGGTTTCTGTACCCCAGATGGCGTCACTTTTACGGTGCTTGAGCCAATACGGTCGGTCAACGGCATCCGCAAGTCGGGGAAGGGCATTCTTGCGCTTGGTGGCGGCATCACTTACGGGATGGACGGAACAGCCGCCGATAACGGGTCTAACTGCGTATTGAACTGGTCGGAGGGAGGCCTGAAGCCATTGGATGTGACTACGCTCGCCGGCGCAAAGGTGCTTGTCTCTGGCGACGTGAGCCTTGTGCTTGACGCCAACCCTGCCGACGACAATGTGCGGGAGTACGGGTTCTTCAACCGCAAGCAGACCTCGTTCGTGTTTGCTGAAGGCGTTGGCGACGTTTCGGTAAGGGTCGTTGGAGCCGAGTCGCTGGATCCTTCGGCGAGGCGCGTGACCATTCCGATATGCACCGTATCCAATGCCGGGGACACGACCGCCTCCGGTGTTCAGGCCGCTGACCGTGTGCGCGGAAGGCTACGCCTTTTGCCGCTCAAGAAAGGGTACAAAGGCCATATCGTGGAAGACGTGCCGGAAGCGTATCCGGACATGATCCGCTTTTCTGCGGTATATGAACGCAAGGGATTCCTGTTTGTTGTCCGTTGACGGAAAGGGGAAGTCTACGATGAGAATGCTCCTGATACTTGTGCTTGCCGGATGTGCGTTATGGGCGAATGCGACTGTGCCTAAGCCGCCACCTCCGCTGACGGAAGGCATCGAAATGTTCGGACCGTTCGAGGAAGTGCCAGAACCGATGCCCGGAACGCATGCCCCTGCCGGTTGGAACAGCGTAGGGGAGCGGTTGCTTCCAATCCGATTTTCCGCAATGGGGTCGCATAAATCACAATGGGACTTTCCGATCCGTTGCGACTTGACGCGGTGCGACGCCCTCTCCCTCGACGTGTGCGTGGCGAGTCCGCAGCTTAAGTCGTTTTTCATATACCTTAAGAGCGGTCCGGGCGGATGGTATCGGGGCTCTGTTCGCATGCCGACAGAGGGAACGGGTCGCTGGCTCCGTCTAAACCTGACCCGTTCCCAGTTCCCCGCCGTAGAGGGGAATCCGCGTGGATGGGATCATATTGACGGGCTTCGTATCGCGTTTCACCGTCCGCGTGGCGTTGAGACCTTTCGGACGGTCGTTGCGTTGGCCAATATGGGCAAGGTAGGGGAACGCGGTGCAGGTGCGCCATCTAAAGAGGCGAGTGCCATGGCTGCGGCCAAGGCCGCAAAGAGGAAAGCCGAGGTTACGGCTTTTGCGTCTGCGGCGGATGCCTGGGCGAAGTCTTTGCCCGGAAAGACCGGCGAAAGGCGGCTCATGTGGTGCCACAGCCCACTTGGGCTCAAAAAGGATGGAGACTGGGAAACGTCCGTGCGCGAACTGAAGGAGTGCGGTTATACTGACCTGATCGCCAATCTTGCGTGGGGATATGGCGCGGATTACCCAAGCCGAATTATGCCGCCCACGCCGCTTGTCGCCAAACATGGTGATCTCTTCGCGGCGGCAAAGGCGGCATGCCGCAAGCATGGAGTGAGATTTCACGTTTGGCTCGTGTGCTGGCCGATGGCGCGTGGCATCGACAAGTCGTATGCCGAGAGCCTTGAGCGACAGGGGCGGCTCCAGCGCAACGCGAAAGGTGCGCTTGTGCGGACGAACAACACGACGTGGCTTTGTCCGAGTTCTCCAGAAAACAGGACGCTGCTTGGCGATGCGATGCTCGAATTGGCGGAGAAGGGTGCGGATGGCGTCCATTTCGACTATATCCGCTATCCGGGCGAGGGTGCATGCTACTGCCAGAATTGCCGCATACGCTTTGAGGCGACCATGGGACGCCAGTGTGCGGATTGGCCGAAAGCCGTGATGGCTGGCGGAACGGATCGAACCGAATGGGTGAAGTTTCGCGTAGAGAACGTGACGGCGCTTGTGAAGGCAGTTGGCGATGCCGTACATTCACGGCATCCCGGCGTAGAGGTCTCGGCGGCGGTTTTCCGCGATCCGCGAGGCGACATGGTGTCGGTGGGACAGGACTGGGCCGGGTGGCTTAAGGCTGGCCTTGTGGATTTCGTCTGTCCGATGGACTACACGTGG